>JBAVVF010000671.1:0-4345 GCA_049697155.1 Anaerolineales bacterium | reverse complement strand
GCCTGAGCGTGTGGCCGAACGCCTGCGGTCTGTTGCAGCGAGTATTCGGGCTTGATGACGTCACCTGGCTGAATGAGAGCCTGAAACCAGGCGTACATTGGGGGCTTCTGCAAGCGATCCAAAGGAGGATCCATGAACAAAGATACATTCGAAGGCAAGTGGAAACAGATACGAGGCAAAGCCAGGGTCTGGTGGGGCAAGCTTGCCGATGATGACCTGGACAAGGTATCCGGTCATTTCGAAGTCTTCGTCGGACTGCTCCAGGAGAAATACGGCTATTCCCGCGAGGCTGCCGAACAGGAGATCGAGAAGCGCGTGAGCGAACTCGAGTCCGATCTGAACCGGAAAACCGAACCTGCCCGCGCTAAATGATCGGCATTGTGTTGCAACTCCTTCCCATCCGAAGGAGAAAGCACGGGCAACCGTGTATTTGAAAAACTCAAAAGGAGAAGAAAAATGAACCTCATCATATATCTCATTGCTGGAGCGATCGTTGGCTATATCGCCAGTCGGATCATGCGCACGAATTCGCAGCAGGGCCTGCTGCTCGATATCGTGGTCGGCGTCGTCGGCGCGTTCCTGGCCGGCTACTTTATCAGCCCCCTGCTGGGTGTCGGGACGATCAACGACGCCATTACCATTCCCACCATGCTGGTGACCCTGCTGGGCTCCGTCGTTCTGCTGTGGATCTACAAGGCAGTCGCCCGCCGCTAAGCGCGCAGGCACTGAGGGTTTCGTTCCAGGCTTACGAAATAGATGAGCAGGGGTGATACACCCCTGCTCATCTATAACAAGCAGCGCATCCAGCGCGGCGAGGCAGATCCCTCCATTATCGGTGAATCAGGATCATGCCTCAGAAAGAAAGACCAAATGTCAAACAATAGAATGACAGAAGTTAAATCAATACAGCAGGAACCCGAACGGGAACAACGTATTTTCACATTTAAGGTTACCCAGTTGATCTGGCTGGCCCTGGGTATCCTCGAAGCCCTGATTGCGCTCCGCATCGGACTGAAACTGATCGGCGCCAACCCGGAAAGCCCGATCGTGGCTGTGATCTACGGGCTGACCTATCTGTTCCTGTTCCCCTTTGAAGGAATGGTCGCAACGCCCACTTCCGGCAGCATAGTGCTGGAGCTCTCCTCCTTCTTTGCCATGGTGATCTATGCCCTGATCGCGTGGGCCGTGGAACGAATCGTCTGGGTGATTTTTTACCGCCCGCGTGGACCCGTGGTGGGCACCACTCAAACGACGACCAGCGAGCGCCATATCAATCCATAAACATGGGAGGTGAAGAATGGACAAGTCCTTTCGGGAACAGGCGTCCGGTACGCGGGAGTCCCCGAAGAGCTTTTTAGCGGGACTACAGATCCTGGCGAGCCTCATCAACAGGCTGGCAGAGCTTTTCAAGGTGACAGAGGAAGAGCGGGAGGCAGCGGGTATTTATCTTGGTCGCCCGGGACCGGGAGGCGAATAAATATCACAGCCCTGCCCATACCATCCACAAACCGCAAATAGCGGTCATTAGTAGTCAGTAAGGAGAAAACAAAATGATCCACGAGAACCAGGAATACAAATACCACACGAATAATACAGTCGGCGTTTTGATTGGCATGTTGATCGGCGGACTGGCCGGCGCTGCGACGATGCTATTGCTTGCACCGCAATCCGGCAAAGATACCAGGCTGCAGATCCAGAAAAAAGGCATCGAACTGCGCGACCGGACGACCGAACTGGTGGAAGATGCCGTCGCCCAGGTCCGTACGAAAGCGAACCAAATCACGATGGATGTCAAAAACTACGGCCAGGAAATGGCCGTTGAGCAATTGGACCACGTATCCGAAGCAGCACAAGCCGGAAAAAAGGCAATTCAGGGTTCCTGATATCGCAGCCAATAGAGCATCTACATGAGATTCAATCGAAATATAGGTTTCCTGTTGTTAGCCATATGGCTCATTCTCACGGGCCTGTCCGCGTTCATCTCGCTGGGCGGTCTGGGCGTCATCCTGGCACTGCTTGCCATCGCGGCCGGCATCTTCATTCTGATGGGCCGTTAGTTAGATCAACTGTCACCCGGAATATCCGACCGGGTGACACCAGGTTTATTCAAAAGAAGCTTCCTTTGCTGGAACTAATCATCCTGGTCCTGACCGTGTACTGGCTGCTCAGTTTCTTTGGTCAACCAATTGTTCCCGGCCTCCAGCACACAGCGGGGTTCATCGACATGTTATCCGTCGTTATTGTTGTCCTGATTATTATGAAATTCCTGTCGTAGTTTAGTTCGTGGTGCAAAAAGGCTCCCTGCGCCGTCCACCTTCGGTGCGGCGGCGTGAGCAAGTTTTGCACCAGAAACCAGTTTAAGCACCAGAACCTTCAAACTTCCAGCGGTCATCGCAATTTTTAGCAAAAGCAGACCGTGTTGACATCTTATCAATTGCAGCTAACCAGACCAGTGAACGCGAGGAGTAAATATGTTCCCAACACAGATATCCGCAACAAACCCCGATGAATTTTCCAGGTGCGACGAACGAACACAAAAGATGGATCCTGTAAACAGCCTAAGCCCTGTCCAAAAAACGGATGCGTCCATCCAAGAATCCGTTCGCCGGGCCTTCTGGAAAGATGATGTTCTGCGAGCAATAGAATATGCCGAAATTGATGTTCACGTAAAAGATGGAATTGTTTACTTGAACGGCCACATCGTGAACACAACCAGCCAGAGCCGAATTCTAAAGGCTATGCGATCCATTCCCGGCATCCTGGGAATTAAAAACGATCTCGTTTTGGACGACAAGCTCACCCTCGAGGTGGCTGCCGCGTTAGGCAGTTTGGAGCATACCTACGGGTGCAAATTTTTCACTGGCGCCTCGCATGGGATGATATCCCTCAATGGGATCGTGAGCGATGAAAACGTGAAATTGCTGGCAGAGCAGAGTGTGGCCAATCATCCAAACGTCCGCGGGGTGATTAACAACGTGCACGTCGCAGGGTCGAGCCTGGATGCACCGGATGAACCGTTCCTGCAGCCCGCCATCGGAGAAACCATCTATTTTCTTGACGGCATCTCCGGAGTTGTAAAGCAGGTGGTCATTAATCCGAATAACCGGCGCGTGGTCGCCATGACCGTGCTCGCACAATTTGCAAATCAGGAGCGGGAACTCAAATCCACTAAAGATGGCGCCTCCCGGTCTCCGGAACGCCTTGTCGTTCTTTCCATGGAGCTGGTCCGTTATCTGACCAGCGACTCAGGCTTTTTACATATCAGCAGCCACGAGAGAAACCGGTATCCGGATTTCGACCCCACTCGCTTTTTTAAGCCGCAAGATGATTGGAAAGCTCCCCATCCCTATTGTCCTGACGATGTGCTGTTCCCTGTGGAACAACCGGATCTGGACGATCAAGTTTTAGCTCAGCTTCGCCCGTCTCCGGCGACAACCCGGCTGAAGGAGCAACTACTTGCCAATGAGAGCCTGGGTGGATCACGATGAAAATAAGATCGTTCGACCACGCATTGCCCTATTTTTTCAGGCAGCCAATTCACGGCCAGGGCCTATCAGACAATATACCTGAAGCGGCAAAGTCTGCATCCGATTCGGAGAGAACCGCAAGTGCAGCGAAGGACATCCTGCGCTGGGCGGATGACGGCGGAGAAATCGCCGAGCACGATCATTCAACACTCGATCAGAAAAGGAAGAAGCCCAATGGATAAAAGAGTTGGTCTGTGGCTCGACCGTGGCAAGGCTGTCATTGTCAGCATCGAAAACAATATCGAAGGACGGAGCATAATCACTTCTGATATGGAGCATTATATTCTTTACTCGACCACTGTCCCTGGAGATGGCTCACCGGAGAATATACGCGACAGACGCTTTTGGAAGCATCTCGGCGAGTATTATGACAAGATCGTTGCGCACATTCGTGATGCGACAGAGATCCAGATCTTTGGACCTGAAGTCGCCAAGTACGAACTCCAAAAACGCCTGGAGGATGAGGGGCTGGCAGGTCATATCGTTAGCATTGAAGAGGAAGGCAAACTGACGGACCTTCAAATTGCCGCAAAAGTTCAGAAGCGTTTTCCGACCCGCTCTCGATTTGATCTTTCCTGGATGAACGCTGCTCCAACCCGCAGAGAGTAACAGTACCCGGTCGATGGATATGACCGGAGAACGTTCAGCCCCTGGTCTCCTACCGTTTGAGCGAAGCGGAATGCGCGAAAATTATCCGCACCACGGATGGACTCCGTCTATAAAAGGAAATACAAAATGCAAAAAATTAACTGGTTGCTCGTTGGGATTATTAGCTTCGTCATCATTTTGATCCTGTTTGGAGCAGGCATGTTGATGGG
>JBAVVF010000670.1:0-4120 GCA_049697155.1 Anaerolineales bacterium | reverse complement strand
GCTTCAGACAATACAACGAAACAAAATCGACAGGACTGCCGCAGGTATTGGGAGTCCAGGCCGCCGGGTCCGCGCCGCTGGTGCTGGGGCACCCCGTCGACAACCCCGAGACGGTCTGTACGGCGATCCGGATCGGGAAGCCGGCCCGCGGCGAGCAGGCATTGCAGGCCGCCGAGGAATCCAAAGGACGGATCATCGCCGCGGCGGACGAGCAGATCCTGCACATGCAAAGGACACTGGCCCAGCTCGAAGGCATCTGGGTCGAGCCGGCCTCGGCCGCCGGGCTGGCAGGTTTGTCCATTGAATTGACAAAGTCCAGGCAGGAGTTCCAGGGCAGGCGGGTGGTCGCGATCTGCACCGGACACGGGTTGAAAGACCCCGACATCATCACGAAGGATATGCAGAGGCCGCTGGTCGTCCCGCCGAAGCTGGAAGCGTTGGAAGAGGTAATTCTAGGATAGGATGTCGTTGCGAGCCCTTTCGCGCTGAGCGGAGGACGTAGTCCGAAGACGAAGCGTGGGCGAAGCAATCTCCCAAAAACAAACCTTTTCTTGCTTTGAGGAGATTGCTTCGCTGCGCTCGCAACGACATGGTTGAATTATGAATATCACTATTCGAGTTCCCGCCACATCCGCCAACCTCGGCCCCGGGTTCGACTCCCTCGGGCTGGCATTGGATCTATGGAACGAAACGGTTTTCATCCTGGCCGTGGAGTTTTCCGTGCTGATCAAGGGCGAGGGGTTTCAGCGTCTGTCCACCGGGGAGAACAACCTGATTATTCGCTCTGCACAAAAACTGGCGGAACGCGTCGGAAAGACTCTCCCGCCGTTCCACGCTCACTGCACGAACCATATTCCGCCGGGTTAGGGCCTGGGATCATCCGCCGCGGCCGCGCTGACGGGTCTGCTCGGCGCGAACGCGCTGCTCGGCCGTCCGCTTTTGAACGAGGAGATCCTGAACCTGGGAACGGAAATCGAAGGTCATTCCGATAACATCGCACCCGCCCTGCTCGGCGGGCTGGTCGTCTCGACGATGGACACCGGCAAAGTCATCGCCCATAAAATCGTGGGGGCGGAGCACGCATCACCCCTGCATTTCACGGTGATCGTCCCCGATTTTCACCTCCCCACCCGGGAAGCCCGCGCCGCCCTGCCCGAACACGTCGCGCTGAAGGACGCCATCCACAACATCAGCCATGCCATGCTGGTCACAGAAGCCTTGCGCAGTGGGGACCTGGATCTGCTTGGCAAAGCCATGACCGATACACTGCATCAACCGCATCGTCTGCCGCTGATCCCCGGGGCGAACGAAGCAATGGAGGCGGCCAAAGGGGCCGGCGCCTCGGCGGTCGCGCTGTCGGGAGCCGGTCCCAGCCTGATCGCGTTCTCCTCGAAACAGGATCCCGCCATCGGGGAGGCAATGAAGCGGGCGTTCGAGTCCGCCGGACTCCCGGCGCGGGTCTTCCCCTTGAAACTATCCCAGCATGGGGCGGAAGTCCAAATTCGGTAAAACGCTGACTTTTCACCACAGAGATCACTGAGTTCACAGAGAAAAACCAAAGGATTCTCTGTGCTCTCCGTGGTAAATATTTATGTCCCATTCCACATCCGCGCAAAACGCATGATCCGCGGCCGGATGTAATACGCGTACGGGTCGGCCACCGCCCGGCGCTCGGCGATCAACTTCATCGCGATTTCAGGGTCATAGCCCTGTGCGATCAGCACGCACGAGCCCATCGCCACGCCGCGGTGACGCCCGTAGGCACAGTGGACATACACCTTGCCGCCCAGTTGGATCGTCTCGAGGGCGGCCCGGGCCCCGATCATCAGCTTGGGAATCGGGAGGGGAAAGAACGGGCTGTCGATCGTGCGCAGCCAGAGAAGCAAAAGCGGCGGGTCGTGCGGATCGGGGCTCGGTCCGTACGTAAAGCGCATATTGATGACCAGCCGCACGCCCAGGCCGCGCAGGGTATCGTAATCATTTACTGAAGGGGTGTTCCCGATAAAAAGGTCGTCCGTGATTTTCGAAAAATTCATGCGGCGAATGGTAACACAGGATGCAAGTGGATCCAGAAACTTGAATGAGCCAGGATAGGTGAAGCCCCAGACGCAGAATGAAGGTGAGACGGACTTGGGATATAGCCAGGATATAGACACCATATAGACATGATATAGACAAAGCGAAGGTGGGTCGAACCTGAAACGAAGGATAGCCGGAAAGCTTAAGTGATTTTATGTCGTTCCCCTACAGGGGACAATGTGCGAGCCATAGTCGAAGCATCGCCGCGGCGCCGTGGCGACAAAATCTCCTTATAACAAACAGTTCCTTACTTCGAGGAGATTGCTTCCCGAAGGCTCGCAACGACATTTGTAACTGTCCGTGATTTGTTCTTCCAGGGGATTTTGTGCTAAACTCACAACATGATTACTTCTTACTTTTTACTTTCCACTTAATTATGGAAATTATCCAAACAAACCTAACATCTGATTCCGAAGACTTCCAGCAAAACTCCCAACATCACAGACAACTCGCAAACGAACTGAAGGAACGCCTGGCGCGCATCCGCGAAGGCGGCGGCGAAAAGTACCGCAGGCGGCAGGAAGAGCAGGGCAAGCTCTTCGTGCGC
The DNA here is from genome assembly GCA_049697155.1 of Anaerolineales bacterium. Lineage (GTDB taxonomy): Bacteria > Chloroflexota > Anaerolineae > Anaerolineales > Villigracilaceae > Defluviilinea. The sequence goes on along the minus strand of JBAVVF010000670.1, from coordinate 1,494 downwards.
GACCGCATCGACCGCCTGCTCGACCCCGGTTCGCCGTTCCTGGAACTGTCCGCGCTGGCGGCGTGGGACATGTATGAAGGGGAAGGTCCGGGCGCGGGCATCGTGACCGGCATCGGGCGCGTCAGCAGCCGGGAAGTGCTGATCGTGGCCAACGACGCCACGGTCAAAGGCGGGTCATACTTCCCGATGACGGTCAGGAAGCATCTGCGGGCCCAGCAGATCGCCGAAGAGAATCACCTGCCCTGCCTGTACCTCGTCGACTCGGGCGGGGCGTTTCTGCCGCTGCAGGATGAGGTCTTTCCGGACGTAAATCACTTTGGGCGCATCTTCTACAACCAGGCCCGCATGTCTGCCAAAAAGATCCCCCAGATCGCGGCGGTGATGGGAAGCTGCACCGCGGGCGGCGCCTACGTCCCGGCCATGAGCGATGAGGCGATCATCGTCAAAGGCACGGGCACGATCTTCCTGGGCGGACCTCCGCTCGTCAAAGCCGCGACCGGCGAAGATGTGACGGCCGAGGAATTGGGCGGCGCGGACCTCCACACGCGGCTCTCCGGCGTGGCAGATCACCTTGCCGAAGACGACGATCATGCGATCGAGATCCTGCGCTCCATCGTCGATACGTTACAACGTTCGAACGTTCAAACGTCTCTTTCCACGCTCGATATTGCTCCACCTGAGGAACCTTTGTACCCCGCCAGTGAGTTGTATGGTGTGCTGCCCTCGACCTTCCGCGAAACCTACGATGTACGCGAGATCATCGCCCGCCTCGTGGACGGCAGCAAGTTCCGCGAGTTCAAAGCCCGCTACGGCACGACGCTGGTCTGCGGGTTCGCGCGCATTCACGGCTACCCGGTCGGGATCATCGCCAACAACGGCGTGCTGTTCAGCGAGTCCGCGCTCAAGGCCACTCACTTCATCGAACTGTGCGACCAGCGCGGCATCCCGCTGCTGTTCCTGCAAAACATCACCGGCTTCATGGTAGGACGGGACTACGAAGCCGGCGGCATCGCCAAGGATGGCGCCAAGATGGTCCATGCCGTGGCCAACACCCGCGTCCCCAAGCTGACCGTCGTCATCGGCGGCTCGTTCGGCGCGGGCAACTACGCCATGAGCGGGCGGGCGTACGGCTCACGCTTCCTGTGGATGTGGCCGAATGCGCGCATCTCCGTCATGGGCGGGGAACAGGCCGCGAATGTTTTGCTGACCATCAAACAGGACCAACTGTCCCGCGAAGGCAAACCCGCCATGACATCCGAAGAAGCCGATGAGTTCAAGCGTCCCATCCTGGAGAAGTATGAAAACGAGGGCAATCCCTACCATTCCACGGCGCGGCTCTGGGACGATGGCGTGATCGATCCGGCCGATACACGTCAGGTGCTGGGACTGGCCTTGTCGGTGGTGCTGAATTCGCCGGTGGCAGAGCATGGTTTTGGCGTGTTCAGGATGTAGAATAAAAGACGAAAGACGAAAGAGGAAAGAGGAGGAGTTTAC
>JBAVVF010000669.1:0-3255 GCA_049697155.1 Anaerolineales bacterium | reverse complement strand
TCTTTACCCTACGCTTTGCATTATTTACCCACACCTTCAGCAACTCCGGCACACGTGATTCAAAGGAGCCGTCCGCAATGTAAATCCTGATTTGTTCCATTAATCTAATCAATGCCCGCAGATTATGAATGGACAATAAAGTTCCCGCCAATAGTTCCTTAGCCACGATCAAGTGACGGATGTACGCACGAGTGAAAGTTTTGCAGGTATAGCAATCACAGGTCTCATCAATGGGCCCCGCGTCGTGGGCAAAGGAGGCATTCATCAGGTTGAGGCGCCCCTCGGGGGCAAAGGCTGCGTGATGGCGCGCCAGGCGGGTGGGCAGGACGCAATCAAAGATATCGACGCCGCGCAGGACGCCGTTGATCAAATCTTCAGGGGTGCCGACCCCCATCAGATAGCGCGGCTTGTTTTCGGGCAGGAGCGGAGTGACTATATCCAGAGTGGTGTGCATCTCCTCCTTGGTCTCCCCCACCGAGAGTCCGCCGATGGCAATGCCGGGCGTGTCGAGAGAGGCGATAAATCGAGCAGATTCAGCTCGCAGGTCCGCCTGGACGCCGCCCTGCACGATCCCGAACAAAGCCTGGTCGCCGCGCCGCTTGGCTTTGATACAAATTTCCGCCCAGCGGTGGGTCCGTTCCATGGCAAGTTTGCTGTAGACATGATCATTCGGATCGGAACATTCGTCGAAGGCCATGATGATATCTGCCCCGAGGTTTTCCTGAATTCGGATGGAGCGCTGCGGCGTGAAACGATGCGTCGAACCATCGATGTGACTCTTGAAGGTCACACCTTCATCGTCGATCTGACGGGTCTGCGCCAGCGAGAAGACCTGGTAGCCGCCCGAATCGGTGAGCATCGGATGCGGCCAGCGCATAAATCGATGCAGTCCGCCCAGCTCGGACACGATATCATCGCCGGGACGCAAGTAAAGATGATAGGTGTTGGAAAGCACGAGCGTGGCACCCAGTTCCTTCACTTGCGCGGGGGTGAGCGTCTTGACCGTGGCCTGCGTCCCGACCGGGGCAAAGACAGGCGTGGTGAGGTCGCCGTGGGGGGTGGTGAAAACTCCCGTGCGGGCGCGGTTGTTTTTGGCTGTGATGCTGAATTTGAACATTGGATGATTATACGATATTCGATTCCGGGAATCGGGCCATGTGCAGAGTTTTAGACCGGCAAAAACCAGCCCAGCGCAAAACTTGCCAGATTCATCAACAGGCTCAGGAGGGTGGCATCCTGGAAGTGCAGCTGATTGCCAGGGATGGAATACAGCAAAAAGCTTTCAACGATCCAGATCAGGATTTCAGCAGCAAGTAAGGCGGCTAGATAATGGAAGAAAAACAAGTTCAGCACGAGCCACAGCAGGGATTGCGTGACCAGGTTAATAAAGACGCTGCTAAACAGGATCGGTCCGAACGGTTTCCTCTGCCCAAGGCAATAGCCCGCGGCGACAATCCCCTCGACGAGGATCGTGATGAGCAAAGTGGGAATCAAGATTTCCGGGAAAGATTCACGGCAAAAATGATCAAGGCTGCAAGCAGGACTAGACCCGCGACGCAGCAGAGACATGCCACGACGAATATGCTTGTACGCGGAAACTGCCAGATACTAAATTGAGATTCAACCAGCAGGTCATCCGGGCGGACCGTGACCACATATTTCGAGTCGAAGCCGGCAGTCTCGAAGATATTGCTCTGACGCGTTTTTCCGTCCGAAAATTCGAGTTCGAGCCTGTGGTAGGGGCTGAAACCGTACGCCATTGCATAGCAGCTGTCCGCCTCACACTCAAATCGCTGCGGACCCAGTTCCTCGAGCGGGGAGGCGTCGCTGCAATCGGGCTGCTCGCACTCATACATAACCCCCGACGCGATCGTGAGCAGGTCGCCGGCCAATTCCTGCTGGAATTCGAAGTCCATGCTCGGTTTGGGACCGGTGTCCGCCAGGACGACGCGGGCCGGCAGGAGTAATTGTAGAATGAACAACAGCAGGAACAGCTTTGTAAGTTTAGGGATCATTTTTGCCTCTGGGCAGCAATGGTAGATTGGAATGTATAGGGAATTATACAGTAAGGGCATTCCACACAGTCGCAACCGCCAAACCCACTCGGTGAAGGGGATAAATACCTTTACACAATCTTCATAAATTCTTTATTCCATATGTACAAATAAAAATTACACTGCGTACATAATAAATTCCTGGAGATATTCATGGTAAACATCTTTGGTAAACGAATTCGCTTATTTCGGCCGCGGACAATCTGGATCCGCAGACTCGTGCAATGGTTCTTCTTTTTGCTGATCGCCCTGATCGCGGTCAACCATACCCTGGCGGAGAGCGGAGCGGCGATTCCCATCCTTTCGAGCGCCTCGCTGCACGCGGTTTGTCCCTTCGGCGGGGTGGAGACGCTCTACACCCTCGTGGCAAGCGGATTGCTCGTCAAAAAGGTTCATGCCTCGGCCCTCGTCCTGGCTGGATTAAGCATCCTGCTCGCGATCTTCTTCGGCCCCGTTTTTTGCGGCTGGATCTGCCCGCTGGGAACGGTCCAGGAATGGGTCGGCAAGCTGGGACGTAAACTTTTCAGGCGCCGCTACAACCATTTTGTCCCGACAAAGCTTGACAATGTTTTGCGCTATGCCCGCTACGGGATTTTGATCTGGGTGCTGTACGTCACCGCGACCAGCGGCACGCTGATCTTCGAGGCATATGATCCCTATTTTGCCCTCTTTAATTTTTGGAGCAGCGAGGTCGCGCCGACTGCCCTGCTCATCCTGGGCATTACGCTCGTGCTTTCGATCTTCGTCGAACGGCCCTGGTGCAAGTACGCCTGTCCGTACGGCGCGGTGCTGGGATTGAGCAACCTCTTCCGAGTCTTCTCGATCAAGCGGGCCGCGTCCACCTGCAAAGCAGACGGCGCCTGTTCGATCATGTGTCCGATGAACATCCCCGTGGACAACAAGACCGTCGTGCGCGACCACCAGTGCATCTCCTGCCTCGAATGCACCTCGGAAGCGATCTGTCCCGTTGCTAAAACCGTCGTCTTCACCACTGGAGTTGTAAAATGACGCTCACATCCAAACCTCTGGCATTCATCCTTTTTATCATTATGTTTGGCGGGATCGCGGTCTCGTCCGCGCTGGGCTGGTGGCAGACCGAGTCGACGAAGGTCCCGGCTGCCTACACGGAAGGTGAGTTCGCAGGTCAGGCCAACCCGGCCGATATTCGCGGCTCATACACCTTCGGCGACATCTCCAACTC
>JBAVVF010000668.1:0-2136 GCA_049697155.1 Anaerolineales bacterium | reverse complement strand
GCCTGGCTCGATGCTCTCGAACGAGCCGCTGTCACAGCCACTTCCCTGCGGGCGAGAGATACCGCGCTGGTCGCGGCTTTCGGCAGTTGTCGTGCAGGAACTTAATTCGCCGCGATCAATCGCCGGGCTGCCAGGCAGCAGAGCGTGGACCGGCATGGTCCCCGATAACATGCTTTCGATCCCCGGATCTACGACACCCGTCTGGTCACTCGTACCGGGAATGAACGAACAGTTCGTTGTGGAGCCAATTACATTGTAGCCCGACGTGCTGAGGGAGTTGCAGTTCGGGGCGGTCGTGCCGGTATTATTGGCCAGGATGCTGTTATGGATATTCAGCGTGCCACTGCTGCGAAAAACCCCGCCGCCTGCCGTCGAGGCGTTGTACGCAATTGTGGAGTATTCGATATTCACAGTCCCGGCATCCACATGAATTCCACCCCCACTGCTCGCGGAAGTATTCCCGCTGATCGTACTATTGATCAAAGTAAAAGTAGGATTCCCAATAAGAAAGACCCCGCCCCCCCGGTTCGTCGCTTGATTATCCCTCAATGTACTATTCTTTAACGTAAAGTTTCCGCCTGAAATATATATCCCGCCGCTGTCGCTGGATGTGGAATTTTGGATCACAAACCGGTCGACAACCACTGTCGAATTAGTATGTGCCAGGATGCCGTTGTTCAGATTTTGGCCATCAATGGTGGAAACCCCCGTCTGGACTGAAAAATCGGCAGCCCAGCCGCCGGACAACACAAGGTTCTTGCCATTAATAATTAGTACATTCGGCGTTGGGTTTAGGGCAAGCCCAGGATAATAATAAGTACCGACCGCAACCTTGATAATATTGTTTGCCCCCGCGACATTGATCGCCCGTTGAATGCTGGCACATGCCTGGGCAGGGGTAGTGCACTCATATGAATCATTTCCCGTTCCCGCCACATAGCGAGTGACCCCACTTTCACCGGCTTCAGCAGCCGGAACATCTTTGTTCGTTTCGCGCGTCGGGCCGGGGGTCGCGAGCGGCTCCGGCGTCGCGGTCGGTGCGGGCGTGGAGGTAGGGCTGACATCCTGCGATGTGCCGGTCTGTCCGCCCACCTTCCAGCTTGTATCCACCTGGTTGAAGTGCAGGCTGATGTTGCCGCGCCAGGCATTGACCAGCACCAGCTCGCGCAGGGGCATGCGCAGGTCCTTGGCGGTCACTTCCATGCGCCAGACCAGCTCGACGGGGCGCGTGCTCGAGCGCAAAAGGCTTTCGTCATAGATCCATAATTCAGGAGTGGAGACGCGGAAATCCTCGGGCTCCATCTGATGCCACTTCGCGATTGCCCGCAGGGCCGTCTGCCTGGCCTGATTGGCACTCACTGTCGGCCGGGTGGAGATCGCGATGTCCGGCGAGACTTCACCGTTCATGGAATACAGGTCGCCCTTGGCGTTGGTGTTGACGATCAATTCTCCGCCCATCACGGGAATGCCCTGGTAGTTCTGCTGGAAACGGACGCTCAGACGCCCGTTGTTGGACCGATTGGTCTTCAGCTTCGTCAGGTCGCGGCCCGGATTCTTCAGCCCGAACTCGGGTGCGAATCGTTTGGCCAGAGCCAGCCCGGGGTCCGACGGTCGCCCGAAGGCAGTGATGCCCAGGGCCTTCGCAGCCGACACGGAGCGCCCGCTCTGCGGCCCGATGAAGCTGACCTTGCCCGTCTGCGCATTGTGACGGCGCTCAATGCCGTCGTTTCCCTGTGCCGAGACAGATGGCAGCTGCAGGGCAGAGAACATCATCGTGAGAATGATAATGAATGAAAGGACTTGAAGAAGTCTGCGACGTATGAACATGTGAATTTTCCCTTCCGCAATGGTTCCCGAGAGTTCCCTCCCCGGGACAGTACTGGCTAGCGTATCAGAATGATTTGCACAGGTCAACGCTTAGAAAGTTACACTTTTGTTATAAAAAATATACACTCGCGAGATCATCTGAAAAGTTATCCCTTATTTAACGACAGAATCAGGTTGAAAGTTTCTTTGGGCATTTATGCTCAACCTGGGTGACAGACAGCCTCTCATGGCTGAGGCTCCCTCACCCCCACCGGCCCCAGGCCAGTTCCCGCGGCAGGCGGGCAGGTCATCCAACCTGCCCGCCTGTGT
>JBAVVF010000667.1:0-4630 GCA_049697155.1 Anaerolineales bacterium | reverse complement strand
AGATTACGACTCCATTTTGGAGATCGCCCGCGAGCAGGTGGAGTACGGCGCGCACGCCCTCGACATCTCCTGCGCGGTGACTGAGCGCCCGGACGAAGTGGAGCTCATGCGCAACGTCGTGAAGAAGCTCGAGATGGGCGTGGACGTCCCGCTCGTGATCGACACGACCGAACTGGATGTGCTCGAAGTCGCGCTCGAGACCGCGCCGGGCCGCTGCCTGATCAATTCCACGCACCTTGAATCGGGACGCGAAAAAGCCGACAAGATCTTCCGGCTGGCCCGGGAACATAATGCGGCCGTCATCGTGCTGACCATCGACGAAAACGGCATGGCCAAGACCCGCGAGAAAAAACTGGAAGTCGCCCGGCGCATCTATGACATTGCCGTCAACGATCATGGGCTGCGGCCGCAGGACCTGGTCTACGACACATTGACGTTTACGCTGGCCACGGGCGACCAGGAGTTCGCCAATTCAGCCATTGAAACCATCGAAGGCATCCGGCTCATCAAACAAAACCTGCCGGGTGTGATGGCTTCCCTGGGCGTAAGCAACCTGTCGTTCGGCCTTGCGCCGCATGCCCGGCCCGTGCTGAACTCGGTCATGCTCTATCACTGTATGCAGGCCGGGCTGGACATGGCCATCGTCAATCCCGCCCACATCACCGCCTACCCCGACATCCCGCAGGAGGAAAAGGATCTGGCCGAGGACCTGATCTTCAACCGCCGCGCCGACGCGTTGCAGAGGTATATTGAATATTATGAAACAGTGACACCCACCGAACAAAACGCCGCGGCCAACCCCACCGAGGGCATGACCGCTGAACAGCGCCTACACTGGAAGATCCTCCATCGCCACAAGGATGGGGTCGAAGCCGACATCGATTCTCTTGTTCCCCATCCGCTTCCCGCCGGTGAGAAAATGGAGGATGAGCGGAAAAGGGCAGAAAATCACGTCAAGGCTGTCCACACCCTCAACACCGTCCTGCTCCCCGCCATGAAGGAGGTCGGCGACAAATTCGGCGCGGGCGAGCTGATCCTGCCCTTCGTGCTGCAATCCGCCGAAGTGATGAAGAAGGCGGTCGCCCATTTGGAGAACTACCTCGAAAAGGTCGAAGGCGTGACCAAGGGTACGGTCGTCATTGCGACGGTGTACGGCGATGTGCACGACATCGGCAAGAACCTGGTCAAGACCATTCTTGCCAACAACGGCTACACGGTGATCGACCTGGGCAAGCAGGTGCCGGCCGAGACGATCATCACCAGAGCCGTGGAAGTCAACGCGACCGCCATCGGACTGTCCGCGCTGCTGGTGTCCACGTCGAAGCAGATGCCGCTGATCGTCAATGAAATGCAGCGGCGCGGACATAAAGTTCCCATCCTGGTGGGCGGCGCGGCGATCAACCGCCGCTTCGGCCGGCGCATCCTCCAGACCGAAAGCGGAGACTTCTACGAACCGGGCGTCTTCTACTGCAAGGACGCGTTCGAGGGTCTGGAAACCATGGACCAGCTCATCAATCCCGAGAAGCGTCCGGAGCTGCTGGCCAGGAACATCCGCGAAGCTGAGATGGAGCTGGGTCGGAAATCCCAGACGCCGGAGTATCGCAAAACAACGGGGACCCGCTCCTCGGTCCAGCCTGCACCGATCAATCACCCGCTGAAATGGGGTGCGCGGGTTGTCAAAGATATGCCGCTTGAAATGGTGTTGAAGCATCTCAACCTCAACGAGCTGTATCGCCTGTCGTGGGGCGCGAAGAACTCCCACGGTCCCGAGTGGGAGAAGCTGAAGAAGGAGTTCGAGGCGCGCCTGGCGAAGATGACCAAAGCCGCGCTCAAGGATGGCTGGCTCAAACCCCAGGCTGTCTATGGCTACTTCCCATGCCAGTCGGATGGCGATGATCTTATTGTTTATGATCCTGCCACCATTGACACTGCCGCTCCGAACGAGCTGACGCGCTTCCACTTCCCGCGCCAGCCATACGACGATCATCTCGCCTTATCTGACTACTTTGCACCCGTGGAATCGGGCAAGATCGATGTGGTTGCACTTCAGGTTGTGACCGTGGGACTCGAAGCCACGGAACGCTTCGACAGGATGCAGGCTGCCGGCGATTACTCTGAGGGATACTTCACGCACGGACTCGCCGTCCAAACCGCGGAAGCGACGGCCGATTACCTGCACAATCACATCCGCCGCGAATTGGGCATCGGTGAAGAGCAAGGCAAACGCTATTCGTGGGGCTATCCTGCCATCCCCGAACTGGAGGATCACAAAAAGGTTTTCGAGCTGCTGCCTGCCAGACAGGAACTGGGTATGGATCTCACAAGTGCCTATCAGCTCATGCCCGAACAATCCACCGCCGCGATCATCGTGCACCACCCACAGGCAAAATACTACAGCGTCGGTGAAAGCCGCGTGGAACAGTTAATGAAGTAGCGCAAATTGCCCGTTTACGCGAAAATTGGAAGGAACGAAAATCGTCGTATTGCAGGTATGATATGTAAATGCAGCACCGCACATTGAAGTATTTCATGAAACAGAATCTTTCTCTCACCCTCCTGCTGGCCTTCAGCCTCCTCCTTGGCATTCTCACCCTCAATGACTATGGTGAGTCCTGGGATGAAATGAAGCTCTATAGCTACGCCGGCGACTCGCTCAAGGCATATGCCACCTGGCCGCAGCACGGCACGATCATCGTTACCGGCGGCTATTTCGATAATTACGGGCCGGCCTTTGTGATGTTCACGCGCCTCCTCGCCAAAACAGGCACGCGCCTCCTGCCTGGCGTACAGGCCGTTGACATCCAGCATCTCGTCTATTTCCTGACCTTCCTGCTCGGCATGTGGGCGTTTTACCAGCTTGCCACACGCTGGATGAGCCGGGGCGCGGCATTCGGCGCGACGCTGCTTTTTATGACCCAGCCGATCTTCTGGGGACATGCCTTCATCAACCCCAAGGACATTCCGCTCCTGTCGCTGTTCCTGCTCACCATCTATCTTGGGTTGAGAGCCCATGACAGAATGTTTGGAGCCGATTCTGTTTTCGCATCTGTCTCCGCGGCCTGGAACGAATTAACCCCGCGCACGCGCCGGCGACTGGCTGCCATGCTTATTTTCTGGCTTGCTTCGGTGGTCCTGCTCTTCGGCGGCACAGCGCTGATCCAGCAATGGATCGAGGGCGCCGTCCGGGCCGCAGCCCGCGGCGAACCTTCGCTGCTGCCCCTGATTGCGACCAGAATTCATCGCCTCGCGCCCGAAATCTACATCGAAAAGTTCTTTGTGCTCTTCCTGCGGGTGCGCGTCGTTTATTTCGTGATCCTCACCGGACTGCTGATCTGGCACTACCGCCGTCACTTTCCGGCTGCCCTGCGCGCCCTGGGCATGATCCTGCCCGCAGGGATCATCCTGGGACTGACAGTCTCCATCCGCATCTTCGGCACGTGGGCCGGATTTCTCGTCGCCGGGTATATTCTCTGGAAGTCGGGCAGGAAAGCCTGGCCGGTGCTGACGGTCTATGCTTTGATCGCCATCCTCGCGATGTATCTGACCTGGCCGTATCTCTGGCCGGACCCGATCGGTCGTTACTGGGAGACGGTCCGGGTCATGGCCCAGCATCCCTGGCCGGGATCGGTGCTTTTTAACGGCGCGACCTACCGCGCCAACAATCTCCCCGCCTCCTATGTGCCCCTGCTCCTGGCCATCCAGCTGACGGAGCCGGTCTGGTTCCTGTTCTTCGTCGGTTTGACGGCAGCCGTGTACGGCGCGATAAGGAAAAGAATTGCGAACCTCGAACTGTCTGCTTTCACCCTGCTCTGGTTCGTCCTGCCTCTGGTCACGTTCGTGATCGTGCGCCCGACACTCTACGACAATTTCCGGCAATCCTTCTTTATCGTGCCGCCGATCTTTTTCATGGCAGGAATGGCATTCGACCTGGTCCGCAAGCCTGTTCTGCAGGGCGCCTTGATCGCGTTGCTGCTCGTGCCGGGACTGATCGCGACGGTGAGACTGCATCCCTACGAATACGTCTATTACAACCGGTTCATCGGCGGCCTGGAGGCCGCAGTGGGTCGCTTCGAGATGGAGTACTGGGCCACATCCTATCGGGAAGCCGCGCAGGAAGCCAACCGGATCGCGCCTGCGAATGCGAACGTCTGGGTGGACGGACCCGCCCACCTGTTTTCAACCTATGCCCGCCCGGACTTTCATATCTACTCTCCGCAGGAAGCCAAACGCGCCGACCACTATGATATCGTCGTGACCCTGGTGCGCTACAACTGGGAAAAGACTTCCTTCCCGGAGGCAAAGATCGTCTATACCGTGACGCGCGAAGGCGTCCCGTTCGCGATCGTCCGAACACCAGGAGAGAGTAAATAATTGTGTGGGCCTAACCGATGCCTTTACCACGGAGAGCACGGAGAAACCTTTTAGAAATCTCCGCGAACTCCGTGATCTCTGTGGTGAGAAAAGTCCTGACCCATTCTTCAAGTTACTCCTCACCAAAAGGAAGCAAAGATGAATTTACTGGAACGACTTTCAACAGAAACCTTACTGGCCGACGGCGCCATGGGAACCATGCTGCATGCCCACGGCATCGGCTTTGACAAATGCTTCGACGAGCTCAACCTCACCAATC
>JBAVVF010000666.1:0-4745 GCA_049697155.1 Anaerolineales bacterium | reverse complement strand
GACAATGGCAATCCAGTTCAAGCTGGGTTGCCTCCCGCAGAGCGCGCTCATGGTCACCTGAAGCTTTGTTCGATACACCCAGTGTCAGATGCGGAATAAAAGGGATATCTTCTCGCAGGTAGTCCGTTAATATGCCTGTGTAGATTTGGTCGTGCAGGCGGATCATACCTGCTTTACCTTCCTGAATCAGAAGGAACACATGGTCATCCGGCGATATCTGGATTCCGTGCAGATGGAGAGGAAAGGGCCGCCAACCCCGTAAGACACTCTCAAGGTGATGGATAAGATGATCTTCGCCGACAACCTCCGGCATTGGGAACATCAGCGTGATATGCGGCGGGATCAGGTGGACCTGCGGGTCATATTTTTTGCGAAACTGATCGATCTGCCCGCCAGCGATGTTCGGGTAATGAACCAATGCGAAGAGCATTCTTACCAACATTCAAACGCGGCGCGGATGTCACGCCACCCTGGGTTAAAATACAATGGAAAAATTATAGCATATCGATCGGACGATCCTGCCCATGCCCAAATCTGATCAAGGCCTTTCCAAAGCTCGTTACACGGTTGTTCCCCGCACAGCCATCTTTCTGCGCCGGGGAGAGTCATACCTGCTCCTCAAGGGCGCGCCGAACAAGCGTCTCTGGGCGAACAAATACAACGGTCTCGGCGGCCACGTCGAAAGGGGCGAGGATGTGCTGTCGGCTGCGAAGCGCGAGCTGCTCGAGGAGACGGGCCTGTCGGCAGACCTGTGGCTGTGTGGCACGCTGATCGTGGATGCCGGCGAGACCGGGATCTGCCTTTATTTCTTGCTGGGCGAATGCCCGGAGGGGGAGCCTCAGCCTTCCCCCGAAGGCACGCCCGAATGGATTCCCTTCCACCGGGTCGGGGAGCTGCCGGTCGTCGAGGATCTGCCGGTCCTGCTGGCGAGAATCCACACCATGCAGCATGGCGACACGCCCTTTGCAGCACGCTCCTACTACGACAAGCATGAACGGCTAATTGTTGAGTTTGCGGAATAAAAAGGCCCCTCTCCCGTTCGCGCTGAGCGGAGCGCCGGCGTAGTCGAAGCGGGGAGAGGGGCCAGGGGTGAGGAAATTTACGGGATGCTGTACGATTGTAGTTCGATGGTTTCGTTGAACGAAGCGCCTGCCGCGCTCCCGCTGCCGGCGGCTTTCACCCAGCCGACACCTTGCACGAACCAGTAATTGTAGGTCGTCGAGAAAGCGACCGGAACAGTCAGGCCTTGATAGGACACGTTCATATTCATGGCTGTGTCCACCTGGATCTTCATTGCATTGAACGTTCCGGCCGGGACGGTCACGCTTTCCTCGCCAACAGCCGTGAAGCTCGTCTGGGAATTGCCGGTGGCCGTGCCTTCCTGTCCGGCGATGGTCATATTACCCGCCAGGTCGAGATTGTGCTGCCATTGATCCCCGGCATTGATCTCGTTCGGGAAGGTGACACCGCTCACGTTGCTGACTTCCAGGTTGAACTCCATGTTTTGCGCACTGAGATTTGCGGCCGGCGCGCCGCCAAACTGGAGTGCAACCAGTCCTTCCGCCTGGCAAGCCCATTCCTGCGTGCGCGTCAGGTCGCCGAACTGCGTGGAGAGGGTAAAGCCATCCTCACGCACGGCGCTGATCGTATCGGTAAAGCTGTATTCGCCTGCCGAACTGCCGGCACTCTTGTAGCTCCAGGTCGCGCCCTGACGGACGGGGTAATAGGCGTTCGCGCACAGACCTTCGCCGGTCACCGGCATGCCTCCATCTGATGTGATGGGGGCCTCGATGGCGGGCGCGGTTGCCTGCGAAGTCGGGGGCTCGGTTGTTTGTGGTTCTGGTGTGGGGGAGTTGGCGGGTAACGAACAGGCTGTAGCGAAAACAACGGTCACCAGTAAACTAACTATCGTTCTGATTTTTTTGCTTTCCATTCACTATTACCTTTCTGTACTTGTAAGTTTTATCCGTTTGGCCTCCATTGCTTGAGCGTCAATGTAAATGTACTGCCTTTTCCGGGGGTGCTGGTCACATCCAGTTGACCCTGATGCTGTTCGATGACCTGGCGTGTGATGGACAGCCCGAGTCCGATGCCGCCGAACAGGTCATCGCCGCTCTTTTCGAGGTGGTAGAAGCGGTCGAAGACGCGCGGCAGGTTTTCTTTCGCAATTCCGATCCCGTGATCCTCGACTGCGACCAGGATATGTTCGCCGCTTTTCGTCAGACTGATGATGACATCGCCGCCGTGCGGGCTGAACTTGATGGCGTTATCCACCAGTGCCATGAGCGCCCGCTCCAGGGATTTTGCGTCGCCCGAGACCGGAGGCAGACCTGGGGCGGGGAGGAGCCGCAGGTTGACTCGCCGTTCCCTGGCTTTAGTCGCATATTGATCGGCTACCGTGCGGGCGACTTCGTTCATGTCCACCGCCTGAAACTCAGGCAGGACCAGGTCCATCTCCTGCAAGAAGAGGATGTCGTTGACGAGCGAAACGATCTGCTGGACGCTGCGCGCAACCGTCTCGATCCCAGCCGACAGTTGATCGCCGTTCAGCATGCCTTTTTGCAGCATCTGCAGATAACCGCTCGCGGACATCAGCGGCGTGCGCAGCTCGTGCGCGACGTTGCTCAGGAAATCACGGCGGGCCAGGTCCTGCTCGGCGAGTTTCTGATAGGCCTCCGCCAGTTCGCCGGCCCGCAGACGGAGGTCGTCCACGGCCATCTCGTCGTTCTGACGCAGCCGGCTGCTGATCTCGCTGACCATGGCCAGAGCGATGCTGGTGCTCCTGCGCAGGACGCGGTCGAAAGCGTCTTTGTTCAGTTCCAGCGTCGTCAGCGGCGTTTTCGCCACCACGGTCGCGGCCCGCGGCGCATTGTGAATGAGTGCCATCTCTCCGAAGAAATCCCCGGCTGCCAGAGTCTTGAGCAGACGGGATTCGCGGTTGTTGATCATCTTGGATACTTCCACTTCGCCTTCGAGGATCATGTAAAAACGATCCTCCACGGCGTTCTCGTGGCAAAGTATGGCGCCCGGCTGATAGGAATGGACCTGGCTCTTGGCGATGAGTTCTTCGATTTCGTCGGGCTTGATGCCTGGGAAGGCTCGGGGGATAATCCTGGATGGTGCGCGTTGTGTTGTCATGGATGTCCGTCACCTCATCTGAACTTGGATGATTCTAGCATGCAGCCGAACATCGGGAGTTCACCCAATTGACCTAAGAGGAAATTGTAATGCCCGGGTAATGGACTCAATGCTGGCTGGGCATTACAGTGTACCAAGAACCTGGAGAGTTGCAAGCGGTGAGTAGGGAAATCACCTATTTCGTCTTGTAGCCAATCATGCGCAGGAAATCCTTGCGCCAGCTGATGCCTTCCTCATCTTCGATCCCCTGGGGTGCAAACCCGTCTACAATGCCGAGGATGCCGCGCCCCTGCTCGGTCTGCGCGACGAGCACCTGGGTGGGATTGGCCGTCGCACAAAAGATGTGGGCTACTTCAGGCAGATTCTTGACCGCGTTCAAAACATTGAGTGGATAGAAGCCTTCCCCCAGGAACAAAATGAAGGAATGTCCCGCCCCGATGGACTCGGCATTCTTTTTGGCCAGCTCGAGCATGGCTTCATCCGTGCCGCTCCAGCGGATGAGACATTTACCGGACGCTTCACAGAATGCCAGCCCGAACTTGATCCCCGGCACGGTGCTGACCAGCGCTTCATGCATGTCTTCCACCGTCTTGATGAAATGAGACTGGCCCAGGATGAAGTTGATTTCCTCAGGCTTTTCGATTTTTACGATTTGGATATCCATCTGGCGGCCTCCTGATCTCTGTAGTCTTCAAAACATTCGAAGTTGATTGCTGTTTTGATTATTTTCCCTGTTTCCTCTCGTAGAACACAAGCAGCGTGCTTCCATATTTGCGCTGTTCGAATTCCTCCAGATTTTCAAGGGGAAGGGCCTTATATTCTTTTGGATCGATCTGCGCAATAATCCAGCCGTCGTCGCTCAACCATCCCATATGTTCATCTACAAGCTTCAATGCCTCTGACCACATTTCCTTGTACTGCGGCGGCGCGATGTAGATATATTCAAACTTCCGGTCCGGTGGCGATGAAAGAAATGCAAACGCATCCGCTCTGCGGATCTCTGCCTGCAATTTGAACCCGCAGTGCTCGGCGTTGAAGTTGATGGTCTCGATCGGCGCCCGGCTTAAATCGGAAAAGCGCACGAACGCCGCGCCGCGGCTCAGGGCTTCGATGCCCACGGCGCCCGTCCCGGCGAAGAGGTCCCACCAGTTCGAATCGACCACGTCACCGGCAATGATGTTGAACAGGGCTTCCTTGACGCGGTCTGTGATGGGACGCGTCGTGTCGCCGGGTACAGACTTAAGCTTGCGCCCCCGGGCTTTGCCCGAAATAACTCGCAGGCTCATTCGACGCTCCGTCTTGCCGCGGAAAGGTTTCCGTGCGAGGCGATGATCGGGACGACGCATCCCGTTCCGAGGATAAATCGTTGTCCATTCGTCTGCTGAATGGCGTCCAGCGCTTCCTTCCGGACCTCGGCCGGACCTTTGTAGACGAGTGTGTCCTGTCTCATGCCGCCGCACAGGACTCCATTGAAAAGTCCTTGAGCTTCCCCCAGTGAGGGAAAGGTCTCTCTGTCGTGCCAGTTCACAATAGGAAAGTGGAAGGAGGACATCGTCCCCGAAGGGGAAAGAAGAGAGAAGTAAACATCATGGCCGTGAAGGTGCAGA
>JBAVVF010000665.1:0-10820 GCA_049697155.1 Anaerolineales bacterium | reverse complement strand
CGCCGTTCCGTGAAATCAGGGCGATTGCCGCTGATGATGAGCGTATTATTCTCGAACGCCACCTCGAAATCCTCGTCCCGCATACCGGCAATCTCCACCTTGATCACACAGGCTCGTTCTGTTTCATACAGGTCCGTGGGCGGGCTCCAGACATTCGAACGTACGTGCCACGAGACGGCATGGAAGACGTCACGGCGCACTTCGGTAAGCGTGGAAACTGACTTGCGTACTATATTAGGCATTAAAAACGTTCTCCTTGCTGCTTCCCCTAAGGCAGGAAAGACCAGCGCACGCCCCGGACAGAATTCGAAATTTCATTCAGTAACGTGAACGAGACGGGGCATAACATCCATAAATTATACTTCCAATGCGTCTGAGTGTAGGGAATTTCGTCTCTCAAATGTGCAATATCGATGGCAGTCCCGCTTCGAAAATCCGCTCCTGGGTAGATTCTGAGCCGCTTGCAGTACAGAGTTTACAAACCGTCTGTCTTTTCCCACGTAACATATTTTTCCATGGAAACTCTTCCAATGGTTTTGCTTGAAAACATTTGGTGCAAACTTTAGTATCTTTCATAAATCCCACCTTCTTCCGTATTTTCGAGCGCCCCTGGCGAGATTCGAACTCACAACCCACAGCTTAGAAGGCTGGCGCTCTTTCCATTGAGCTACAGGGGCAGACAATCCAATTTTATTACGGCCTTGAAAAAGAGGCAAATCACCCTCCCTTGCCTCTCCATCTTGCGCTAAACATTATATGGTCGAATACCTTTATACACCCGCGCGCCTGCCAGCGTGCGCAAAATGGTCTCCGGCGGGCGACTCAACCTTGCACCCAGGTCAGCAGAGGTCATGGGGTTATTACCGTTCGTCAGAAAGAGGCGGAAAACCGCCTCCACGAGCGCGGTCTGGCCGGTGACGAAATCGGGCTGCTTCACGCAGTGGGTCATCAACGCATTCTGGATCCCATCCACAGGCTTGACCTCGGCAGTGACGGGATCGACCCAGTCAATGGTCTGGCCTTCTTCCATCTCTCCCAGGGCATCCTGATGCTCAGCACATAAGAGCGAACGCAAATAGACGTGCCAGTCGCGCTCGTTCTTCTTCCACCAGTCGAAGTCGATGTGAAAAGGAGTATTTACAGTCGGTTTGACAAGGCTGAAGCGTTTTCCTTCCGGCATCCTCACTCCATTTCACTCAAACGGAAATGCAGGTCACCGACGTGGTTGAACTCAGGCCGGCTCGACAACAGGGCGAACAACGGAGCCGGCGGAACGCGCCGGACAATGTTCACCGCCGAGTACAGCTCCTGGGCATGCACGTGACCCTGCGGGGTCAATTTGGACATCTCACGGATCATATCGATGACCAGCTTGTCGAATGGACGCTTGCGGTCCTGGAGCCAGAGCTGATCGACGGTGTCCATGGAGGGGATCGCAAAGGCCATGCGGTCGTTGAACTCGGCCGAGATTGGCTGCTTCAGCAGGGCAAAGACCATGCCCCCATCCGCACCGACGATCATCGTACGCACCCAATCCTTTGTCGAGCGATAGGTCTTGGCCTCGATGATCACTTCGCCGGGATTTTCGCCGCGCCGGATGCGCACCAGACTTCCGGGCATCAGCTCGTTGGCTTTATACCATTCACGCAGGCCGAACATGTATCCGTACTCCCGCACCACCCAGCCCGGCATTTTCTGCTTCGTTCTGCCGTCCACCAGCGTGAAACGGACGCGCGGGGATTCATAGGCTGTCGGAAGCAGCGCGCGCACCCGCGCGGACAAGGGCAGTGTCCCGGCCCGCAAATGCGGATAGATCAATGCAATCGTGGCTTCCTTTGCATTGACCGCCGGGGCAACTTCCAAATCGCTCAGTTCATCATCCAGCTGGGCTTCCAGATTCAGCATTTGCGGAGTGAGGTCCGCCCGATCATATTCGATGGGCATGTAGCGCAGATGCAGCGGGACTTCGCGCACTTCCTCGGGCTCGAGCCGCCGCAGACACCACAGGACTTCGCCGGCCGGACCCACTTCATCGAAGCGCGCATCCTCCTGCAGAGCCAGGTTCAGGGAGAATTCTCCCAGTTTGGGATTGATGCCTTCCGGGAGCGCCACATCCTTGAGCAGGGCAGAGGTGGGCAGCGGTTCACCGCCCGCCATGTCCAAAACGGCTTCGGCCAAATTGAGATGCCCAACATTGACGTCGATCAACAGGGCACGCGGGAACCAGCGGCCGGCGATGCGGACCAGCTCATCGTCTGTCTGGAATGCAGCTTGGATCTTCTTTTCGAGCGCACTCCCATGCTCGCCCAAAACGGACTCGGGGTCGAGTCCAGCATCTTCAACAACGACCGATTGCTCGTTCAACGAGTGAGCCGTAAGGCTAGCCGCGAAGAATCGCTCATTGCCATTGCCCAGGTCGACGGTCAGAACGTCGAACGTTCCGACCTCAGGATTTGTACCGGCCCGTCTGGCAGTGACCCTGCCATGCTTCCAGTTCAGCGCCGGGAAGAGCAGGTCATCGCCCACCTCATACGAGTCCTTCGGCAGGTACGTCTTGCCGCCTGCCTGACGCCGCTGCTGGGTCGCGAGACGCTCCGCGCGAATCCGCTCGTTAACGAATACCGCCACGAGCTCGCGGACCGTCAACGGAGTCTCGTGTTCAAAAAGATAGTTATGGAGAAATTCGACGTCTTGCTGTGTGATCTGGATGTCTGTCCAGTAGTCTGTGGAAATAAGAGGATCGCTTACCATTACTCTGCCTTGGTGTAGTGTTGCCGCGCTTTTCGGCGCATAGCGCGGTTATTATACCTTACCTTGTGATGAGATGCACGCTGAAAGATGTATAATCCCGGGCATGAATCTTTCCCTGGCCCGGGCACTGCGCGTGAATTCTTCGCCCTGCATTGCTTTCATCGGAGCAGGCGGCAAAACAACGGCAATGTTCCAGCTGGCCAGGCAGCTTCCACCACCTGTGATCGTAACGGCCACGTCACATCTCGGCATGTGGCAGGCCGGGCAGGCAGACTGGCACATTGTCTCCGAAACACCTGCTCCCCTGGAAGATCTTGAGCATGGATTGACCGGCGTCATCCTCATCACCGGGCAAGTGGATGGAGACAGGCTCAGGCCAATCAATGACTATCTTGCGAATTGGCTCGAGCAGTTCTGTGGTTATCATTCGATTCCGCTTCTCATCGAAGCGGACGGAGCCCGGGAGAAACCTCTCAAAGCGTGGGCAGAACATGAACCGCCCATTCCAGCATTTGTCCGGCAGGTCGTACAGGTCGTGGGTCTTACAGGACTCGGCCGGCCGCTAACTTCCGCGCATGTCCACCGGCCAGAAAAATTCTCAAGCCTGAGCGGATTGAGTGTGGGAAAACCCGTTACATCCCAGGCATTGGCGGATGTGCTCACGCATAGGGAAGGCGGGCTGAAGAATATTCCCGCCGGTGCGCGGAGAAGCGCGCTGCTTAATCAGGCCGATACGCCCGATCTGCAGTCCGCAGCCCGCGGACTGGCACAACACCTGCTCCCAGCCTATCATGCAACAATCGTCTCCAGCCTGGAACAGGAACGCATCTTTGCAGTCTATGAACCGGCGGCGGCCATCATCCTTGCCGCAGGCGAGTCGACCCGGTTCGGCGCGCCGAAGCAGCTGCTCGATTGGAAAGGTCAGCCCTTCGTGCGGGCCGTCGCACAGACGGCCCTCGAATCCGGGTTTTCACCTGTCATTGTCGTGACGGGAGCATATGCAGAACCGGTGGACATTGCATTGAAGGATATAAATGTGACGATTGTCCAAAACGATGCATGGAAAAGCGGGCAGGGAAGTTCGATCAAGGCTGGCATCGAAGCACTGAGCCATCCCCGACTAAAGGGACAAAGCGATGTGGGATCTGCGATCTTTCTGCTGGCCGACCAGCCGCAGGTGACGACCTCCGTCCTGCGCGCGCTGGTGGAAAAGCACGCCGAGGGCCTTTATCCGATCGTCGCGCCGATGGTCATGGATCGGCGCGCCAACCCTGTGCTGTTCGATCGTGTGACCTTCTCTGATCTGAGCACGCTTGAAGGAGATGTTGGCGGGCGGGCGATATTCCATAAGCATCGCGTCGAATATCTGCCCTGGCACGATGAACGTCTCCTGCTGGATGTGGACACACCGGAGATGTATCGGCGTCTGATCTCGGACGAAAGCCTATGATCTCAGCCATCATTCTGGCCGCGGGTTCATCACGGCGAATGGGACAGCCAAAGATGCTTTTGCCGTGGGGAAAGGTGACCGTGATCGAGCATGTCATCGCCACATTTATGGATGCAGGCATTCAAGATATCCTTCTCGTGACAGGCGGCGCGCACGAACAGGTGGAAGAGTCGACGGTTCACTACCCCATTCGAAGAATCTACAACAAAGATCATGCGGCCGGAGAGATGCTGTCCTCGCTGCGGTGCGGACTGCGCGCTCTCGAAACGACGCCGGCCGACGCAGCCCTGATCGGCCTCGGCGACCAGCCTCAGGTCGAGGCGCAGAGCGTACGCTCGATCAGGGCTGCATATCATGAGAGCAGGTCAAGGCTGATCGTGCCGAGTTTCCAGAGGAGGCGCGGCCATCCCTGGCTGGTCGCGCGTCCGCTCTGGGAGGAATTGCTGGCCATGCAGCCGCCCGAGTCGCCGCGTGATTTTCTGAATAAACATGCCAATGAAATTCACTATGTGGATGTCAACACACCGAGTATTCTTGCAGACTTGGACACGCCTGAAGATTATCAGAGATCGCACCCTTGAGAGCGACAGAATATGCTTTATAAGATCATCAGCTTCATCGTAAGAATCGGCACACAAATTCTATGCCGCATCGACGCACCTGACCTGCACAAAGTCCCGGAACGCGGACCATTGATCGTCTATTCCAATCACACGGGGCAAATCGAGGTGGCGGTGTTGTTTGGACAACTGCAGCCGCGGCCGATCACCGGATGGGCAAAAATCGAATCCTGGGACAATGCCTTCCTGGGCTGGCTCTTCACGCTCTGGGGGCTGATCCCGGTCAAGCGCGGCGAGGCGGACAAAGCCGCGCTCCGCGGTGCCCTGGAAGCGATTCAAAGAGGCTATATCTTCGGGGTGGCCCCGGAGGGCACACGGAATATCAGCGGGCGACTGAAGCGCGCCCACCCCGGCATCGTCGTGCTGGCCATCCTTTCGGGCGCGCCGCTGCTGCCTGTTGCCCACTGGGGAGGCGAAAAGTTCCTGAAAAACCTTGCCCATCTGAAGCGCACGGATTTTCACATCCGGGTGGGTGAGACTTTCCGCTTGAAATTGGAGGGCGTCAAGGTGACGCGCGAGGTACGGGAGCAGATCCTGGAGACGATCATGCTTCGTCTGGCAGAACTCCTTCCACCGGAGTATCGGGGCGAATATGAAAATGTTACAGACAGCGGGAAAGTCTATGCAGGGAGTGTAGAATAGTACTAGTCCACCTTGCGGAATTGTTATGTCGTTTCCGCAGGATTAGTGGCATGGGATGTCTCGAATCAGTAAAATTAATGTGTAGCAGAAGTTAGGAGCACGGCCGTGCGCAAAACAAAATTCTTCATTAGCGCTGTTCTGGCTATTACGATTTTAATTGTCCAGGTGGGGGGAGTCTTTGCCGCTCCAGAGGCACAAGCCAGCCCAATCATCAGTGGAACAGTCCTGAGCATCACTCTCGAGACGAATCCGAATACCGGCATTACCACCGTCATTGTTGAGGTAGCGGAGAAGAATCACGAGTCGCAGAAGGTTCGCGTCAGCCAGGCGACGGCGGTTGCCCTGGGCCTGGTTGCCCTGGATGGCGACGGCAATCCTGTCATCAACAAAGCGGCCCTGAGCCGCTTGATCGAGATCGACCCAGCAACGGTCCTCCCGGAAATTGAAGTTGATCGACATCCCGTAGCCAGTGCCCTGGAAACCGTTTTCTCGGATGTTTCCGGCATAAATTACGATGTGATCATGAAAGTGCATCTTGACAAGAACATCGGTTTTGGTGTGATCGCACAGGCGTTATGGCTCACAAGACAACTACATGGGGATGCTCAGATCTTCGAGGCTCTTATCGTGGCCAGGGAAACAGGCAACTATGACGACTTTGTCCTTCAGGATGAGACGACGCCCAAAAACTGGGGACAGCTGCGCAAGGCCATTTTGGAGGGCAAGCTGGGCACTGTGATATCTGACAAAGATAACAATGGAACCGACAAGGTTAAAGACAATAATAAGGACAAGAGCAAAGACAATGGTCCAAAGGAAAAAGAGCCCAAGGGCAAAGACAAGTAAGTGACGATCGAAAAAACATCAGGCAGGTCATAATGACCTGCCTGATCTATTTAAGCTTGTAGAAATACGGGTTGGTCTTGCGCAGCTCGAACCCCATGGACTGGTATAGCTTATTGGCGGCTGCCCGCGCCGGATTGGATGTGAGTGCCACCCCTTCCGCTCCCAGTTCACGCGCCAGGTCGATGGCACGACGCATCAGCGCCTCGCCAATCCCGCGCCTGCGCATGGTCTCGTCCACGATGACATCCTCGATGATGGAACGCAGACCGGTTGGCACGCGATAGACCGCCAGACACAGAACACCGACGATGGGCCCGGCTTCATCGGGATCGCGCGCCACGAGGAGTCTGGAGGCTTCGGAATGGATGAGCGCGTTCAAATCCTCCAGCGTGGGAGGCAGTTTGTGCGCGCCCAACTGGGGGACCAGCCGCTGCATGGCCTCACAAAGCTCCTGGGTAGCCTCAGAAACGAGTCCGATATACATGATCACCCATTCCCCTCAACACACTATGCCGGTTCGGCCTGCCCAAGTTTCGGGAAGACGCTCAACAGGGTATAGTACACCACATAGACAAGCGAAATCCACAGCACCCACTGCGGGACGCTGGGATATTGCATCAGCCCCCAGACGCCGATGGCGCCGTAAAGGTAGGTCAGGATCAGTGTGAGTCGTCGCAGCCGCGTATTCCGGCTCGGATAGAGGTACTTCACGGGGACGAAGACCAGCACGTTGCAAACCACCAGCGCCGCCAGGTTGATCCAGGGGTTGAGCCCCAGCAGCATCATATAAATCACCAGGAAGTTCCAGAGCGAGGGAAACCCTTTGAAGAAGAACGACTGTTCGTCGGTCTTGGCGTCCACCTGGGTGAACTGGTAGGCGGAGGTCAACAGGATCGAAAAGGCCCCGACCATCTCGAGTCCGGGCGGGAGGAGATTGGGAGCCTTGATCAGGATCAACGCCGCAACCACCACATAGTTTAGATAGTCGATAATATTGTCGAGCAGGGCGCCGTCCACCCGGGAGGCATACTCCTTGACATGGAACCAGCGCGCCAGCATACCGTCAAACCCGTCCACGAACATCGCGATGATCATCCAAAGGATGGCGGCGCGCCAGTTCTGCTCGAAGACCGCCAGCAGGGTCAACAATCCCCAGACCGCGCCGGTGGCTGTGAACAGGTGGACGCTCCAGGCCAGAGCCTTTTTTGCAGGAAATGGAAGTTTTTCAAACATGGTCACCTCATTGATAAATGTCGATGACCATAATTATAAAGGGAAAGGCGTGCCGCAGGTGACGACACGCCTTTCAAATTTATTGTTTGACCAGACCGACGGTCACTTTCTCGCCGTCAAATCCGTCTTCCACAGTGGATGCGCCCGCAGGCGGACTCCCAAACACCAGCTCCGACGTCAGCGTCTCAACCGTAATGTAATCCTTGTGCAGCTCGATCGCAGACCTGAGTCCTGCCGAGGCTTCGACAAACAATCCTATCCGGTCGGCCACATCCAGGTCGGCGGTTTTGCGCAGATCCTGCACCCGGCGAATAAACTCGCGTGCCAGACCTTCCTGAACGAGTGCAGGCGTCAACTCGGTGACGAGCGCGGCCACATACGGACCTTCTTCGGCCACGGCAAAACCTTCTTTGGCGAGCGTTTTCACTTCCACTTCTTCAGCCAGGATATCGTAGGATGTGCCATCCACCTGTACTTTCAAAGGCTTTCCTTCGAGCAATATCCGGGCGGATGCCTCTGCATTCAAGGCCAGAATCGCCTTTTGAAGCGCAGGGAATTTATTTCCATACTTCTGTCCCAGCTGCTTGGGCAGCGGTTTGACCGTGTGCGAGACCGCCTCCATAGCCGAATCCAGCAGACGGACCTGCTTGACGTTCAGTTCATCCATGAACAGGTCGGCGTACGTCTCGACGGCCTTGCGCTCGGATGTGTTCCCCACCGAGAAGGCTGCCTCCGCCAGCGGCTGGCGGACCTTGCGATTCGCCTTCTGGCGGGCGGAATGTCCCAGCGAGACCAGGCGCATGACCAGCCCCATGTCGCGGTTGAGCGACTCGTCGATCATTTCGGGCAGCACTTCCGGCCACTTGGCCAGGTGCACCGACTCGGGCGCGCCCTCATCCACCGAACGGACCAGGTTCTGGTACAGCTCGTCGGCCAGGAATGGCATCGAGGGCGCGAGCAGTTTCGCCACAGTGACCAGAGCGGTGTAGAGGGTCGAGTACGCGGCCTGCTTGTCGGAATCCGATTCGGACTTCCAGAAGCGGCGGCGCGAGCGTCGCAGGTACCAGGTCGACATCTTTTCCACGAACGCCTCGATCGGGCGCGTCGCGTTCGGCACGTCGTAATGTTCGTATGCTTCCGTCACGTCACGGACAAGCACATTCAATTCCGAAAGCAGCCAGCGATCCAGATCGCCTGTCGCGATCGGCAGGGTGGTGACGGTGGGTTTGTCGAGATTCGCATACGTCACGAAGAACGAATAGACGTTCCACAACGTGAGCGTGAAGCTGCGGATAACCTCGCCCACCAACTCCGAAGAGAAGCGGCGCTCGTTCCCTGGCGGTGTCGCCGTGTAAAGGTACCAGCGGAACGCATCTGCGCCATGAAGGCTCAAGACATCCCACGGCACAATGATGTTGCCCTTGGACTTGGACATCTTCTGTCCCTCGGCATCCTGAATCAGGCCGAGGCAGATGACGTTCCGGAAAGAGACCTGGCCGAACAACAGAGTACTGATGGCGTGCAGCGAATAGAACCAGCCGCGCGTTTGATCCACGGCTTCGCAGATGTAATCCGCCGGGAACTGTGCTTCGAACTTCTCCTTGTTCTCGAACGGATAGTGCCACTGCGCGACCGGCATGGAGCCCGAGTCGAACCATACGTCGATCAGATCGGGCACGCGCGTCACGCTCTGCGTCCCGCCGCACTCGGAACAATCCCAATGGATCTGATCCACGTAGGGACGGTGCAGGTCGAGGTCGCTCAGGTCGCGCCCGGCCTTCTCGGAGAGCTCCTTGACGGAACCCACCGCCTCGCGATGCTTGCAGCTCCCGCACTCCCAGACGGGCAGCGGGGTGCCCCAGTAACGTTCGCGGCTCAAGGCCCAGTCGATGTTGTTGGCCAGCCAGTTCCCAAAGCGGCCTTCCCTGACGTGCTCGGGAACCCAATTGATGCTGTTGTTTAATTCCACCAGCTGGTCACGGAACGCACTGGTGCGGATATACCAGGACTCGCGGGCGTAATACATCAGGGGCGTCTTGCAGCGCCAGCAAAACGGATAGGCGTGCGTGTACATCTCCACCCGGAACAACAGCCCACGCGCCTGCAAATCCGCGATGATCAGTGGATCTGCATCTTTGATGTACTGTCCGCGCCAGGGCGTCACTTCCGGGACGAACCGGCCGTCGGGCATGACCGTCATCAGCACCGGCAGGTTGTATTCTTTGGCGACATCCATATCTTCTGCACCGAAGGCTGGGGCGATATGGACCAGTCCGGTCCCGTCTTCCGTGGTCACATAGTCTGCCAGCGCAACATAATGAGCCGGCTTGTCAGGCGGCAGGAATGTGAAAAGCGGGCGATACTTCGCACCCTTCAACTTCCTGCCTTTGAACGTATCAAGGATCAATACTTCCTCGTCCTTGAAGACCTTTTCGACCAGCGATTTGGCAAGAATAAGTTTTTCAGGGGTACCGTTGTTGTCACGCTCCACGATCACGTAGTCAACGTCGGGATGCGCGGCAACGGCCACGTTACCCGGCAGGGTCCAGGGTGTCGTGGTCCACACCAGCAGCGAAACATCCGGCTGATCAACCAGGGGCAGGCGCACAAAGACCGATGGATCGTCCGTGTCGTGGATCGCATCGGGGTAATGGACCTCGTGGTCTGAAAGAGGCGTTCCGCAGCGCGGACAATACGGCACAACTTTATAGCCCTTGAATAGCAGGTCCCGGTCCCAGAAGCTCTTCAGTATCCACCAGACCGACTCGATGTAGTCGTTGGTATACGTCACGTAGGCATCCTGGAGGTCGACCCAGAACGCGATCCGGTCGGTGAGCCGCTCCCAGTCCTGGATGTAGGTAAAGACGGACTTCCTGCAGAGCTCGTTGAACTTATCGATGCCGTATGCCTCGATCTGCTGTTTGTTGGTAAAACCGAGCTGCTTTTCGACCTCGATCTCCACCGGCAGGCCGTGCGTATCCCATCCGCCGCGCCGCGAGCAGTGATAGCCGCGCATGATCTTGTAACGCGGGAACATATCCTTGAAAGCGCGTGCCAGGACGTGATGGACGCCAGGCTTTCCATTCGCCGTCGGCGGCCCCTCGTAGAAGACATATTCAGGTCCGCCTTTGCGCTGCTCAACCGTCTTCCTGAAGATTTCGGCTTGTTTCCAAAACTTCAACACAGCTTCTTCCATCGAAGTGACGTTGAGCCTGGACGATACAGGTTTGAACATAGTAGTCTCCTAGTCGGTTAGTCGCTAGTCTAATAGTCAATCC
>JBAVVF010000664.1:0-2219 GCA_049697155.1 Anaerolineales bacterium | reverse complement strand
GTTTAATTCGCTGTGTGTCCGATTCAAAAAATCGGCCAGCATCATTGACAGATCATTTGAAAGGTTAATCCTCTCCTTTTTTTCTCTCTTGAAGGCCATCAGGATGGCTCGTTCCAGGCGATCTTTTTCTTCGAATCTTTTCCGTATTTCGGCATTGATATCCGAAAATTCGAGGGATTTATCCCCAATGCTGAGCCTGGTTATATCGTAGCGCAATTGATAAATCGGCGAAACGAGTGTCGACGAGAGCAGGCTGTTTTCCGAACTAAATATGGAATGTTTTTTGTGCTTCCACGAGATCATTGCTTCAAGAAAACACCACGCTCGCTTGATGTCCTTTCTTGACCATAGAATCACTGAGTGATATTTGGCAAAGTAATAATCCAGTTTGTGCAACTCCTCGTTAAAGAGGCGCTGTTCTTCTGCCTGCCTGGGTTGCTGAGGCAAAGAAACATAGTCATACCAAATGTCAAAGTGCCGCATCATATATGCTAATGCCGGGATATCCATTGCAACAATGACACTATTTTCTCTTCCTATTGCATTGTCCAGATAATAGGCCAGAAGCTGGATGTGCTCGGCGAGCCTTTCCATCAGTCTGGTGGGTCCCGCCATCAACTCTTCGTTGTACTCTTCATGGAGCAGAAGAAGTTGGCGAAGGAGAGTTGGAGAAAGAATGACATCCGAGCAGTCCACATTGTTAAACACGTTTGGCGTTGAACCCATGGCCATCATGCATGCCTGAATGATAAACCTTACAACTCCGTGGTACTGGATCCCGGTCGGGTCGGGATGATTTTGGCCGTTCCAGCGATGGGAGACCATGAGAATGATGCGCGAATCGGCTGTGTTCCGAAGGTGTCGGCAATTTTGCCATTCCACGAACCGTCCCATCTTCATTAAATCAAATATATTGACAACCCTCATGGTTGTATCCGCTTTTGCGGCTTTCTGCATCTCTATTCTTTCGTTCTCTTGTTCATTCCGGGTTCTAAGCCGGGTATCAATCATTTCCCGGTTATTTTGGGCGGCCTGATATGTTTCCGTACCCCTATGCTGCAAATCCGCCAGTGACAAGATCTCATCGTATATGGCCAGGGCTGCAAGCAGATTTTCTTTTTTGGAGCCCCTGATGCGTTCACCAAACGCGTTTGCGAGGTTGTTCTGTGTGATCGTCCATTCAAAAGGCAGCTCTGTATAGGTCCTTACACTTAGTGTAGCACGGAAAGCCTCGATGGCGAGCTCGATGTTCTCCGGCCGGTTTTCGTTTAATTCCATGAGAGCCAGACCCAACCCATTTTGAGCGCGGGCCCATTCCCTTGGATATCTGCCACGGGTATAAACCTCGAGTGAGGCCCTGTGGGCGGAAACAGCTTGCTCATATTTCTTGTCGCCGCCGCTTGCCTGACATCTTCTCAGGGCGTTTCCTAAATCATCCTGTAGCTGGGCCCACAATAAAGGATCCTCTCGGCGTGACACCAGTTGAAGCGCCGCGCTGCATAAAATCACCCGACGATTAAAATTGGATAGGACTTCCGGTCGATTTAGCTCGGACAAAATGATCTCTATATTCATGGCCTTTTCCTCACGGGAACCCCTTCTTTAGATGCTTTTACCATGTTTGTATTGCCTGGCTCTCTATTTAGGAACCCTGTCAATCATTTGTACCGTAGTATATCAATTCCCGTTTGTTTTCAGGCACTATTGTTACAAAAAATGTACGGGCGGCACCCAGATGCCGCTCGTACACCGTCCCTTTGAGGGGATCAGCCAATAAGGAGAAGAACAGAAGGTTTAGTTTGCTGAAATTCGCGGAGCCTTAATCGCTTTAATCTTACTTGACCGCTGCTGCTGTCAGACCGCGAATGTAATATCTCTGGAGCAGGATAAAGGCAAGGATCACGGGGAGCACTGTGAACAGGGAGCCGGCCATGCGTACGTTCCACTGGATGATCGTCTGCTGATCCAGGAAGTGCAGCTGGAGGGGCAGGGTGTACCACTCCGGGTTGTTGATCACCACCGAGGGGAAGACATACGAATTCCAGCTGCTGATGAAATTCGTAATTCAGACCGTCGCAATCGCAGGCAGTGCCAGGGAAAGGCTCGCAACTCCTGGACGAGTGGAACCAGGACGACGATCATTGGGACAACGATCAGCCCCATGAAGAACACGTAGAGGAATTCCTTTCACCCCGAAATAGCTTCGGGGTGAGTTTCTT
>JBAVVF010000663.1:0-2707 GCA_049697155.1 Anaerolineales bacterium | reverse complement strand
CGTCTATCCCCTCGAGCTGGATAAGCGTGTAACGGAGTTTGTGAAGGAGATGCAAAAGCGTAAGTTTTGAGTAATCTGGCTGCTCTAAAGAAGAGACTGCTCTCACCAGTCTCTTCTTTTTTTGGGGTATCATTGCCGGGCTTGCTGCATTAGAACTACCTGTGAAAGGACGGAATGTCTCGTAAGCGAATTATCCTCGTTACGGCTGGGATCATGCTCAGCCTTTTCCTGGCCTCGATGGAATCCACGGTCGTTGCGACGGCCATGCCGACCATCGTCGGGCAACTGGGCGGACTGGAACATTACTCGTGGGTCTTCTCGGCCTACATGCTGACCTCCACCACGACCGTTCCCCTCTTCGGCAAACTTTCGGATATCTACGGGCGCCGCAAGCTGTACGTCTTTGCGATGGCGCTCTTCCTGGCCGGCTCGATCTTGAGCGGGCTGACCCAGAACATGAACCAGCTGATCGCGGCGCGGGCCCTGCAGGGTCTCGGCGCGGGCGGGATCATGCCCCTGGCCTTCATCCTGATCGGCGAGATGTTCAGCCTCGAGCAGCGCGCCAAAATGCAGGGACTCTTCTCCGGCGTCTGGGGCGTCTCGTCCATCGTCGGGCCGCTGCTGGGCGGCTTCCTCGTCGACCAGCTTTCCTGGCGCTGGATCTTCTATGTCAACGTGATCCCCGGCCTGCTGGCCGCGGCGCTGGTGGCACTGGCCTGGCGGGACCTGCATCACGGTCAGGCGCGGCCCGCCGTCGACTACGCGGGCGCGGGACTGTTGACCGTCAGCGTGGTCATGCTCCTGCTCGGACTTATGACATCTGGAATATTCAGCTGGATCTTGATCGTGGCTGCTGTCGTATTGTTCATTCTGCTTCTGTGGGTGGAGCGCCGGGCCGCCGACCCGATCCTGCCGCTGCCGCTCTTCCGCGACCGGCTGTTTGCGACGGCCACCGTGCACGGGGTCCTCTCGGGCTGGGCAATGTTCGGCAGTGTCTCGTTCATCCCGCTGTTCGTCCAAGCGGTGCTCGGGACGACCGCCACCGAAGCGGGGATCACGATCACGCCGATGCTGCTCGGCTGGGTGACGGCCAGCATTGTCGGCACACGGCTGCTGCTGATCATCGGGTATCGCAAGCTGGCGATCATCGGCACGGCCTGCCTGACGGCCGGCGCATTCCTGATGATGCAGGCGGGGCTGGAGACAAGCCGTCTGAGCCTGATGGTCTTCGTCGCGCTGATGGGCATCGGCATGGGGCTGTCCATTCCCGGGTTCCTGATCGCGGTGCAGACCAGCGTGCAGCGGCGCCAGCTCGGTACCGCCACGTCGACCCTGCAGTTCAGCCGCTCGATGGGCGGGACGCTGGGCGTCAGCGTGATGGGCGCGGCCCTGAGCGCGCGCCTGGCCGCGAGCCTGGCGGCCGCACGCATCGACCCGGGCCTGGTGAGGCAGCTGCTCGATCCGCTGCCTGGCTCGGAAGTTGTCATCGCCGAGGGCGCCCGCATCGCCATGGCGGATGCCATCCACGCCGTGTTCGTGATCGCCTTCTTCGCGGCCGCGCTGGCGCTGGTCACGGTCTTCTTCACCCCGCATAAGGAATTGACGGAACAGCTGCCCGAACGCGAGGCGCCGCCCGTCAGCGCGGACTGAAAGGGGAGAATTGCCCGATCAACTGCTGCCGGGAGCGTAAACACCAGAGGGAA
The DNA here is from genome assembly GCA_049697155.1 of Anaerolineales bacterium. GTDB lineage: Bacteria > Chloroflexota > Anaerolineae > Anaerolineales > Villigracilaceae > Defluviilinea. The sequence goes on along the minus strand of JBAVVF010000663.1, from coordinate 1,004 downwards.
TCCTTCACCACGGAGCACACTGAGAACACAGAGTTTTTCCCTTGTTTTTTCTCAGAGTCTTTATTACCCCCATTTGAGCCTCAATCGAGCTGTCCCGGGCCTGTGTGGGCTTGTCTCGGATGGAAAATACCGTTGTACAGCCTGTCATCCCCGTTACTCAGTGGTTCCTACCCGTTGCGCGACGATTCCTACCCGGTTATCAGCGATTCCTACCTGTCAATATAAGGTTCCTACTCGGTCATCTGCGGCTGCTTGATGGTCATCTCTGGCTGCTTCCGGTCATTTTGCAATTCCTCCTGCGTATTTTTTGCCGCGGATGACATGGACCGGCGGCGACCACTGGTTATACCTGCGCCATCCCCGGCGCAGGGAGCCCTTTTGTGGCTGGTTTGTTCAAAGACCCAACTACGAGTTTTGAAAAAATCAAGTCTTTTGTTTCCGTCATTGCGTGCGTTCTTCGCGAAGCAATCTCCCGCTCAATAAGCAGTTTTACCCATAAATTGAGCTTGAGATTGCTTCGTCGGGAAGATCACCCTCCTCGCAATGACAGAAAGGTGAGGCTTTTAATTTTCAAAGATCAGTAAGGGTCGGAGTTATGTTCGCTACATCTCGACTTTTATCGTCTCCGTCTGATACTTTTTCAGGGCACTCCAGCCCACCAGCATCTTCTCCTTCTCGTCCCACAGACGGTAGTAGAGGGATTTCAGGCTTTTGCGGATGGTCAATGGCTCGACCTGGAAAACCTCATTCTCCTTCAGGCACTGTTCCAGTTTGTAGTTGGGGATCTTCGGGCTGAGGTGATGAATATGGTGGAAACCGATATTCCCCGTGAACCACTGCAGGACCTTTGGCAGCTTATAGTAGGAACTGCCGCGCATCGAAGCGGTAAAGAAATCCCAGTCGGCGTGACGCTCCCAGTAGCTCGGCCAGAAGTTGTGCTGGACGTAGAACATCCAGACGCCCGCCGAAGTGGCCAGCAGAAGGATCGGGATCTGGACCAGCAG
>JBAVVF010000662.1:0-6345 GCA_049697155.1 Anaerolineales bacterium | reverse complement strand
TCGCCACGATCCAGCCGGGCACGATCGATTGGATGCAGGTCTTCGATGGCGCGGACTGGTTCCACTGGACGTGGATCACGCCTGCGGTGTCGCAGGGCGCGGCCGAAGTCTGCGGTGAAGCGATTCGAGCGGCGCGTGAACTGGGCGTGATCGGTTCGTGCGACCTGAACTATCGCGCCAAGTTGTGGATGTGGGGCAAGCCGGCCGGCGAAGTGATGACCGATCTGGTGGGCATGTGTGATGTCGCGCTGGGCAACGAAGAGGACGCCGAAAAAGTCTTTGGCATCCAGGCGCCCCAGGCGGATGTCACAGCGGGAAAGGTGGAAGCCGATCACTATCGCTTCGTCTGCGAAGAGCTGGCCAGGAAATTCCCTTCCCTCAAAACGATTTCAATTACGCTGCGCGGTTCGCTCTCGGCAAGTCACAACACCTGGTCAGGTGTCTTATGGCAAAGTGGAAAATTCTTCTCCGCGCCCACGTATGACATCCTCCCGATCGTCGACCGCGTTGGCGGCGGCGACTCGTTCATGTCCGGGCTGATCTACGGTCTGCGTAAATACCAGGATGAGCCGCAGAAGGCGCTGAACTTTGCGGCCGCGGCGGCCTGTCTCAAGCACAGCATCCTCGGCGACTTCAACGCGGTGACTGTCGGCGAAGTCGAGACGTTGATGGGCGGTGACGCGTCGGGGCGCGTCTCGCGCTAACATGCGCCTCGTCACGTTCCGTCACGGTCCGGGTGCAGGTATTGGCGTGCAGCTCGGCGCCAATATTTTGGATTTGAGTGCAGCCCATCCTGAGCTTCCGACAAACATGAAAGCCTTTCTCTCGCTCGGAGAGAATGCCCTCGCTCAGACTCACGAGGCGCTTGCTTCCGTGAAAAGGGAATGGCTCCTCCCCGAAAGCGACGTGACCCTGCTCGCGCCGGTTCCGCGCCCGGAAAAGATCCTGTGCATCGGGCACAACTATGCCGGTCACATTGGCATCGGCAGGACGGAACTGCCTGAACATCCGAACCTGTTTTGCAAGACCGTGAACACGATCATTGGACATAACCAGCCGATCGTGATCCCGCCTGTCACATCGCAAGTGGACTTCGAAGCCGAACTCATGGCGGTGATCGGAAAACGCGCCCGGGATGTTTCTGAGGCAGAAGCACAAACTTGCATCGCGGGCTACACCATCTTCAACGATGTCAGCGCCCGCGATTACCAGAAGTGGACGAGTCAGTGGATGCTTGGCAAATCCTTTGATACGTTTGGTCCCATGGGGCCGTCTCTGGTCACGCCGGATGAAGTCCCCGACCCGTACAACCTCGAGCTGGAGCTGACCGTGAACGGCATTCCGGCCCAACGCGTTAATACCTGCGACATGATCTTTTCCGTTCCATACCTTATTTCTTATATCAGCCGGGTCATGACACTCGAAGTTGGAGATGTGATCGCCACCGGCACGCCATCCAAACTGCCGGAAGCCGCGGACGTGGAGCGGAAACGTTTTTTGCAGGCAGGCGATGTGGTTGAAATTACCATCGAAAAATTGGGTGCGTTGAGGAATATAGTGGTCAATGGTAATTGGTAAATTGGGAATCGGTCCCATGTCCCAATTTACCAAGTCCCAAATCCTGAAAGGAATTCATAATGGCACGTTTCATGCGTCTGGAAGTGGTCAACACCCTGCTTGACATTGGACTTGTCCCACTTTTCTATAACGGAGACCTGGAAACCTCTGTCGAGCTGGCGGCAGCCTGTTCGCGGGGAGGAGCGAAAACCATCGAGTTCACCAATCGCGGCGAACTGGCCTACCCGGTCTTTACGGAACTGGTCAGGCACTTCGCCAAAGCCGATCCAACCCTCATTCTCGGCGTCGGCTCGATCCTCGACGCGCCGACGGCCGCCCTGTATCTTGCGAGCGGTGCGAACTTCATCGTCGGTCCGAGTTTCAACCCGGAGATTGCGCGCCTCTGCAACCGGCGCAAGATCCTGTACATGCCGGGCTGCGGCACCGGGACCGAGATCTCCACGGCCGAAGAATACGGGGCCGAGATATGCAAGATCTTCCCGGGCGAGACGGTCGGCGGGCCGGCGTTCGTCAAGGCGGTGATGGCTCCCTGTCCCTGGCATCGGCTCATGCCTACCGGCGGCGTCGACGCGACCGAGTCCAGCGTCGGCGAATGGATCAAAGCCGGGGCGGCCGCGGTTGGCATGGGCAGCAAACTTGTCAGCGCCCAGGCCGTCAAAGACAGGGACTATGACGGCATTGCCGGGAAAGTATCCCAGTGTGTTGAGTGGATCAAAAAGGCGCGACAAGTGTAGGGGCGACCCGCCCTGGCATCACAAGGCCTCAAATGATCATTGAAGGGTCGCCTGTACGTTACGATGAAAATCTGAAGGAGAAGAAGCAATGAAATATCATGCACTCTTGAAAGCGAATAATGGACTAAACACGCCCTCCACGAATCCGTGCAAGCTGCTCGAGTTCGGATTCCTGAAGCTTGGAGCGGGGGAAACCTACAGCGGCGAAAGCGGAGACCGCGAAATTCTGGCAGTGCTGCTCGGAGGCCGGGCCAGCTTCGAGGTCGGGAAGAAGCGCTTCGAGAATGTCGGCGGGCGGCCCAATGTCTTCAACGGCAAGCCGCATTCGGTCTATATCCCGGCCAACTCCAGTTTCACGATCAAGGGGGAAAGCGCAGCCGAGATCGCGCTGCCGAGCGCGCCGAGCGATCTGGAGGCCAAGCCGTATGTCATTGAACCATCGAAGGTTGCAAATGGCGTCTGGGGCGCGGCGAACTTCAAGCGTTACTTTCACCAGATCCTGACGCTTGCTTCGCAGCCCGAGCTGCCGGCGCGGCGTCTGATCGTCGGCGAGACCTTCACGCCGAGCGGCAACTGGAGCACGTTCCCGCCGCACAAACATCAGGTCGATGACCTGCCGCGCGAGTCCTATCACGAAGAGATGTATTTTTTCAAGGTCAGCCCGAATGATGGCTTTGGGATTTGCCATTATTACAACGAAGAAGGTGAAGAGGAGAACTTCACGGTGCGCGATAACAGCATCCACATGATGCCGCGCGGCTATCACACGGTCGTCAGCGCGCCAGGGTATACCACCTATTATTTGTGGTTCCTGGCCGGCAACCAGCGTGTGCAGGGCGCGGTGGAAGATCCGCAGCTGGGCTGGGTCAGCAAGACCGTGGCGATGCTGAAAGAGCTCGGACACTGAAATTAACCACGGAGACACTGAGTCACGGAGATTTAAAAAAGGTTTTCTCAGTGTCTTTGTGTCTCCGTGGTTAGATCCTGAAAGGTATCAATATGATCCTGGATTCATTCAAACTCGATGGAAAAGTTGCCCTCGTCACCGGCGCGGCGCAGGGACTGGGGCAGGGCATGGCGCTCGCGCTGGCCGAAGCCGGCGCGGATATTGCCAGCCTGGACCGGGTCGGCTGCGAAGGGACATGCGAAGCGGTCCGCGCCCTGGGCCGGAAGTATTGTGAGTCGGTCGTGGATTTGCGCGCGGCGAGCGTGGAGGACCTGAAGGCCGTGGTCACGCGGATCGTGAGCAAGCTCGGCCGCATCGATATCCTGGTCAACAACGCCGGGACGATCCGGCGCACACCCGCGATCGACTTCTCCGAGACCGACTGGGATGACGTACTGCAGATCAACCTGAAGGCGGCCTTCTTCCTTTCGCAGGCCGTTGGACGCGTCATGATTGCACAAGGCGGCGGCAAGATCATCAATACCGCCTCCATGCTGTCGTTCCAGGGCGGCATTACCGTGCCATCCTACACGGCCTCGAAGAGTGGATTGGCCGGGCTCACGCGGGCGCTGGCCAACGAATGGGCGAAGCACAACATCAATGTCAATGCGATCGCGCCTGGCTACATGGCAACCGACAATACGGCCGCGCTGCGTGCCGACCCGTCCCGTTCCACATCCATCCTGGAGCGTATACCGGCCGGACGATGGGGAACCCCCGACGATCTCAAAGGCGCGGTGGTCTTCCTGGCGTCGTCCGCCTCAGACTATCTGAACGGAGCAATCATCCCTGTGGACGGCGGCTGGCTGGCGCGCTGATTAACGGGGAGGGTCAAAACCTCAGCCGCGAATTCGCGCGAACTGCCGCTGCTTTGCGCGGCGTCGCGAGCTTCAAAAAAATTCGTGCCAATTCGCGGCAGATTTGGCCAAGGAGGTGGTAATGAATTAATAGTGATCACAATCTCTGTTTGGGAAGGACTGGCAGCCAACCACATGTTACAAAAGGAGTGAGAACAATGTGCTTGAAAAGATTGATTACCATAGCGATTTTGTTGATCGCTCTTGTTGTTATGACCGCACCGGTTCTGGCACACGGTGAACATGAAGATCTCGGACGGGAAACACTCCTGCCGAATGATGGCTGGGCCTCGATCGGGGCGGGGACGACCGGCGGCTCGCTGGCTGTGGAATCCCAGGTCTATGTCGTCACGAACCGGGCCGAGCTGATCGCGGCACTCAACAATGGAGTGCCTGCCTCCACCTCGCCGTCGAATCCATCGGATACGCCAAAGATCATCTATGTGGATGGAACGATCGACATGAACGTGGACGACAACAACCAGCCGCTGGCCTGTGAAGACTACTATCGCAATGGCTACACTTTGGAAGCTTTCCTGGCTGAGTTTGACCCGGCGACCCATGGCAAAATCGTACCGAGCGGACCACTTGAAGCCGCCCGCCTGGTATCGCGTGATGCCCAACAGGCGCGGGTCCGGATCAGGATCGGCTCCAATACCACCATCGTTGGCCTGGATAAACACGCAACGATTCGCGGAGGCTGGTTCGATATTCGCGGCAGTACGAGTGTCAATCGCACCAATATCATCATCCGTAACCTCACCTTTGAAGACACGTACGATTGCTTCCCACAGTGGTCTCCCACGGATGGGGAACTGGGCTCGTGGAATGCCCTGTACGATGCCATTTCATTGCGCAATTCCGATCACGTCTGGATCGATCACAACACCTTCGTCGATCGCGAGACTGCCGATGATAAACTGCCGCACTACTTCGGCGTGCTGTACCAGGTCCACGATGGCCTGCTGGACATTACCAATGCCTCCGACTTCGTGACCGTCTCCTGGAACCGCTTCGAGAACCACGACAAGGTCATGCTGATCGGGTCATCCGACAGCGCCTCGGCCGACCGCGGCAAGCTCAGCGTGACGCTGCACCACAACCTGTTCGAGAACGTGGGTCAGCGTGCGCCGCGCGTCCGGTTCGGCAAAGTCCACGTCTACAACAATTTCTATAAGATCGACAATCCGGAGAACTATGTTTACAGCTGGGGCGTGGGCATCGAATCGGCCACCTACGCGGAGAACAATTTCTTCCGTGTGAAGAAGCATTACGAGATTACGCCTGACCGCTTCATCGCAGTCTTCAAAGGGACCGCGATTTACGAATCGGGCACACAGTTAAATGCTCCCTCAAACTCCGGTCATCATATGATCGATGTGGTGGCAGCATTCAACGAAGTCAACGATCCCGATCTTTCAGCGACTGTCGGCTGGGTGCCGATGCTGTTCATCGATCTGACGGATGCCCGGGATGTCATGCACACGGTCGAATCTGGTGCGGGACCTTTCAACTGGGTCCGCGGGCACGATTAAGCACTTGATCTGAATTTGTATCCTGTGAAGCGGAGAGAGACAGATCATCTCTCCGCTTCATAGTTCCAATTCAAATTCCTGCTGAAGATGTACAATGGTATCCTGCAGGTTAGGCCGTATGAGACTCGAGATTCAAGTTAAGGAAAGGATGGGTGCCATGGAATACCGCAGGCTGGGCCGCTCAGGCGTGCTCGTCTCGCCGTTGTGTCTGGGAGCCATGAACTTCGGCGGGCCGACGAACGAAGCCGATTCGTTTGCGATCATGCAGAAAGCCGTAGATGGCGGGATTAACTTCTTTGATACCGCCAACGTGTATAACAACGGGGAAAGCGAACGCATTGTCGGGAAGTTTTTGAAGGAAAATAACCTGCGCGAGCAGGTGATCCTGGCCACCAAAGTCAATGGGCGCATGGGCGATCTGCCCAACGACGCCGGCGCGACGCGCTACCACGTCATCAAGGCCTGCGAGGACTCGCTGCAGCGCCTGCAAACCGATCACATCGACCTGTACCAGCTTCACCGCCCGCCTGCCACACATCCCCAGGACGAGACTCTGCGGGCCTTCGATGACCTGATCCGGGCCGGCAAGGTTCGCTACATTGGCTGTTCCACGCACCCGGCCTGGATGGTGATGGAAGCCCTGTCGCTCAGCGAACGCTACGGGTTGAATCGCTACGTCAGCGAGCAGCCGCCCT
>JBAVVF010000661.1:0-3899 GCA_049697155.1 Anaerolineales bacterium | reverse complement strand
TTCAACGCCTCGCGGTAATCCTTGACGGCCAGGTCTGTTTTGCCGGCCATGTAGAAGGCCTGTCCGCGCCAGTAAAGCGATTCTTCGAGGACCGGCTCGGCGATCGTGTCGTTGAGGGTCGTATTGGCCAGATTGATGACATCCGCAAAGCGGTTGCTGTAGTAATAGGCCTTGTAAGGTCCCGTCTGATACCACATCATGCGATAGGGGCGGACCGAATCATTGGGATCCAGATTGGCATAGATATCGAAGGCATAGTCGTAGGCGATCGCGGCATCCACATATTGCAGCAGGGCGATATGACTCGTCCCAACGTTGAACCACGCAAAGAAGCGGTCGATGTCCGTCAGGGACTGGGCTTCCGTCTGGGCCACGCTCAGGGCATGCTGGCTGGACCACTGTTCGTCGGCATACGGACCGAGCAGCGCCAATACTTCACTTTCCTTCCGGTTGGGATAGACGAGAACGAACACATAGTTGAAGGCCCGCCAGCCTTCGATAAACGTGGAGGTTTTGATCTTGCGGTCGGGTCCGGGCTCGGCGCCGGCAGGCTGATAGGTATCCTGATAGATGATCAGGTCCTGGGCATTGTCATAACCCGTCACGAAGGCATAGTGTCCCATCCAGCCATATTTGCCGTTGATATCCAGTTCATAGATGCCCTTTTCGACGACCACGGGAAAGCCGGCCGCGACCAGCCGCTTGAGCAGATCGAGGCCGCCGCCGTAGCGGATGACCGAGGTCATACCCGGTACGTTGTCGATGATGTAGTCCTGCAGCTCGTAAGGCATCACATTTTTGTCTTTGTCGGCCGGCTTGACGGCTTTGCCGATGACGTCGCGGTTCCCCTCCCAGCCCCAGTAGGTCAGCGCCATGGAGAAGTTAGCCGGGCCGCAATAATTGAAGCGGCCGTGCTGGTGCTCGTATTTGACTCCCTCCAGCATCACGGTGGCCGGCAGAGGCGTGGCAGTGATCGTCGGTTTGGCCGTGGGACCCGGCCGGGGCGTGGAGGTTGGCGCGGGCTTCTGGGTCACCTGGAGAGTCTGGATCATTTTTGTGACCGCCAGATTCACCTCGGCCTGCTGCGTGGGCAGGAAAACAGCTTCCTCGGGAGGTTTCACCAGATACTGAATCTTTGTACGTAAAGACTCAAGCCGCCAGGCCAGGCGGCTGTGAATCGGCGGGACATAGTACAAACCAACCATTATCAGAATTGAAATGGGTATTGCCCAGACACGTTTGAAGCGATTTTGCATGATAAAGATTATATGCCAGCAAATGGGGATGGAAACGAGCGCAGCAATACATTCTCAGCAAACTCTAATAATTTCTACCCGTAACCTGCAAGTTGAGTAAGCGACATATCTCACAAGTCTCGAGAGGAGTCGATCATGCGAAAAAGCACACTCTTTATTTCCGCAGTTCTAACCACGTTTGCCCTGGTCATGCTTTATCAGGTGGCCTCGGCCTATAACGACAGCCGAAAGACCACGGAGGCTGCCGCGGAACCAACCGCAAGTCTCGAAGCGACAGAACCGCCGGAAACCGAAGCGCCTGCCCCCACGGATGTCGTTCTGGGTCCGGAACAAGCCGCCCACCTGGCTGCCCAGGTGGTGGGCAATACCAATTTGTTAAGTGCAGAGACTTCGAGCTTCAATGGTGTCGATGCCTACCTGATCACGTTTACAAATAAAGATGTTGTCTATGTCGGACTGGATGGACAGATCCTGGCTGTGGAACTGTCGCCGGTCGTGATCAATGTTGCCCCTCCCCCCAAAAACAAGAATAAAAATAATGATGGCAGCCAGAGCAATTCATCGGGGGGTGAGCACGAAGACCATGACGACGACGATCACGAGGATGATTAAGGGAGCATGCTGATGGCTGCCAAACCCAAAACCCGCAACTGGGATGACGTCCAGACAGCCATTGCAACGGCTGCCATTGTCACCACGCTGGGCATGTGGAACGTGTTCGCCACGCCTGCCAAAGCCGAGGAAGTCGAAGTTGTACCGACCGAGGTAAGCAAACCTGCCCGGCCGGCCGTGCCGCTGACTGCGCCGCCCGTCGGCTATCCCGTGGATACCGTGCCATACGTAAAGATCATGTTTGCCGAGGCCGCTCCCCAGATCACAGCCGACCTTCAACAGCCGCAGCAGGAAAAGAAGAAAAAGAAGAAAAAGAACAAGAATAGCGGCGGTGGCGGCGGTACAACCACAGTGACCAATACCCAGAGTTCCTGAGATGCTGCATCGTCTCGAATTCCGTGCCATGGGCTGTGAGATGCTGGCGGTCGTTGACCGCGAGTCCGCGCCGGCACTGCTTGCACAAGTTCCCGAGTGGTTCGAGGAATGGGAGCAGGTCCTCAGCCGTTTTCGCTACGATAGCGAACTCACCCGCCTGAATCAAATCCACGCGCGGCCGGTGCGCGTCAGCCCAGTCCTTTGGGATGTGCTCCAGGCCGCCCGGAGGGCCGAACGGCTGACCGATGGGCTGGTCACGCCGACCCTGCTGGATGCGATCATCGAAGCGGGCTATGACCGTCCGTTCGATGCATTGCCGCACCAGACTCAGCTGACGGCGGGTCCCGTTTTAGCGGCCCCTCAGCCGCTGACAGCGATCGCGGTCGATGAAGCGGCCCGCACTGTGGCACTGCCGCCCGGAATGAGTCTCGACTTTGGCGGCATCGCCAAGGGATGGTCCGCCCACCAGGCCATGAAACGCCTGCAGGCCGAGGGCCCGGCCCTGGTCAATGCGGGAGGCGATATTGCCATCAGCGGTCCGCGCGCCGACGGCAGCACCTGGCCGATCGGCGTTACGAATCCGTTCGATCGGCAGGCAGAGCTGGAGACTCTTTTCCTGAACGGCTGCGGCGTCGCCACCTCCGGCAAGGACCGCCGCCGCTGGACGCGCAATGGGCTGCTCCAGCATCACATCATCGATCCGGCCACCAGCCAGCCCGCCGAAACCGACCTGCTGACCGTCACAGTGATCGGGCCGAGTGTACTGGAAGCCGAAGCTGCCGCGAAAGCCGCGTTCATCCTCGGCAGCCGCGTCGGCCTGGAATGGATCGAGACCCGCCCCCGCTTCGCTGCGACATTCATTCTTGACAATGGTCAGGTGATCTACAGTCGCAGGATGGAAGAATTCTTCTAGATTTACCCAACGTACGGAGAAAATATGCCCTCTGGTCCTCCCGTAGAAAACGAATTTGAATCGTCGGTCAATATCCAGTTTTTCCTGTTGATCCTTCTGGCCGTGATCACCGGTCTGCTCGCGGCCATCCTGCTCCTGCCGGCCTGGCTGCCCAACATGGCCAGCTCACTCGGCGGCGACAGCCCGAAAGTTTACTGGTATCTCTCCCGTGCGACCGCGTTCGTCTCGCTGACCATCCTGTGGCTTTCGATGGCCCTCGGCATTGCCATCACAAACAAGATGGCCCGCCTGTGGCCCGGGGCCCCGGCCGCGTTCGCGATCCATGAATACGTCAGTCTGCTGGGCATGGCATTTGCCATCTTCCACGCGTTGGTCCTGCTGGGCGATCGCTACATCAATTTCACCCTGGCACAGATCTTTATCCCTTTTGCAACCGTGGATTACCGCCCCACCTGGGTCGGCATCGGGCAGATCGGGTTTTATATCTGGGTGATCGTCAACCTGAGTTTCTACGTCCGTTCGAGCATCGGACCGAAAACCTGGCGCGCACTTCACTATTTGAGTTTCGGCATGTACATCACAGGATTGCTCCACGGTATCTTCAGCGGAACGGATACTCCTGCCGGCTGGGCGCAATGGTATTACTGGATTTCAGGGGGCAGCCTTTTGTTCCTGCTGGTCTACCGGATCCTCAACACGATCGCCGAAAAGCTGGCCAAGCGGGCCAAAGCCAAACCTGCGCC
>JBAVVF010000660.1:0-2890 GCA_049697155.1 Anaerolineales bacterium | reverse complement strand
CTCTAATTTCAAATTTAGACAAATGTGTCATAATTAAGGACGTCCTTGTAGAAAAGGAGGAATGAAAGTGAACAGTCAAGATGTAAAGAATGCTATCTCTGGGGTTTTAGTAGTGGACAAACCCGTTGGGATGACTTCTCATGATGTGGTGCAGGCAATCCGGAATGGAACGAACCTGCGCCGGGCAGGCCACACGGGCACACTTGACCCGCGCGCCTCGGGCGTGCTTGTCATTTTAGTGGGTCCGGCAGTGCGCTTGAGCGAATATGTGTCTGCTTCGGATAAAAGATATCAGGCGATTATTCGTATGGGCGGCAGGACCGACACCTTCGATGCGGACGGGAAGGTTACACAGGCCAGCCAGCCTGTCAATGTGACCGAAGCCCAATTCGAGGAAGTGCTCAAGACGTTTGTCGGTGAGATTGAGCAGACTCCGCCCCCGTATTCCGCCGTCAAAGTTCAGGGCCGCAAGGCCTACGAGATGGCGCGCAAAGGTGAGGAAGTGGAGCTGGAACCGCGCAAGATCACGGTTCATCACCTCGAGGTGCTCGAATGGGCGCCGCCGGAAGTGGTGATCGACGTGCATTGTTCCTCTGGGACGTACGTGCGTTCCCTGGCCAATGACCTGGGTGAGAAACTCGGCTGCGGCGCGTACCTGGTCGGGCTGCGCCGCACGAAGAGTGGACGCTTCTCCCTGCGTGACGCCGTGCCTCTGCGCAAGCTGCAGGAGGCATTCCACGCCGGGAACTGGTACCAGTACCTGATCCCAGCCGCGGAAGCGCTCGGCGACTGGCCGGCCCTCGAGCTCAGCCCGGATGACGTCGAAGGCGTCCGCCACGGACATCGCGTCAAGGCGGTGGAAGGCACCGAGGTCGGGAGCCGCGTGCGCGGCGTCAGCACACAGGGTGAGCTGGTTGCCTTGATGGAGGCGGTCGTGGGTGAAGATGGCCAGCCCGCCTGGCAGCCCAAAAAGGTGTTCTTTACTTCGGAATAGATCACATAGTAGCTAATGCTCCTGCCGCCGTCCGCGGCGACGGAACAGCTGCTTTTGCTCCAGCGCCGGGACGGCGCTGGGAGCATTTATCCCTATGCAACATTACCGCTCTCTCGAGCAAGTTAACCTGCAAAACTCCTGGTTGACGGTTGGCGTCTACGACGGCGTCCATCGCGGGCACCAGGAGATCATCAAGAGACTGATCACAGGCGCGCATGCAAATGACGCGCCTGCGGTCGTTTTAACGTTCGAGCCTCATCCCGCCTCGGTCCTGAGCGGGCACGAGATCAAGTGCCTGACGCTCCCCGACGAGCGGGCCGACCTGCTCGGGCGCCTCGGCGCGGACGTCGTCGTAACCGAGCGGTTCACGCGCGAGCTTTCGGCGGTCAGCGCGCATGATTTCATGGCGCGGCTGACCCGTCAGCTGGGACTCCGCCACCTGCTGATCGGCTATGACTTTGCCCTCGGCAAGGGCCGCGAAGGCAACGCGGCGCGCCTGACGGAGATCGGCTCGGAGCTTGGATACAGCGTCGAAGTGGTGCCGGCTGTCGGCGACGAAAGCGGCGTGATCTCCTCAACGGAGATCCGCAAATTGATCGAGATCGGAAACGTCGTCGAAGCCGCGCGCCTGCTCGGGCATCCCTACAGCCTGCACGGACCCGTCGTCCACGGCGATGGGCGCGGCAAACGGATCGATGTGCCGACTGCTAACATCGCTTATTCACATGAAAAGATGATTCCTGCCCGGGGCATTTATGCCTGCTGGGCATACATGAATGGTCAAAGATATCAGGCCGCGGTCAATATTGGCGTCAACCCGACCTTTACCCCCGACAAGCAAATCCCGAACGTGGAAGCCCATATGCTTGATTTCCAGCGTGAAATTTACGGGGAAGACCTGCGGCTCGAATTCGTGGCGCGCCTGCGGAATGAGCTGAAGTTCGATTCGGTGGATGTGCTGGTGAAACAGATCTGGAGCGATGTCGAGGAGACCCGAAAAATCCTTGAGTAGGGTGACTTCCGGATGTTGACATTCGAATGGAACCGTTGTAAAGTGGGACAAAACCAAAGGAAACCCCGCCATGAACTCACAGTTACCGCCCCAGGATTTGCAGAGTTACCAACCGGACGATAGTTCCCTTGCCTCGCAAGTCCCAAAGCTGACGGCCGGGATACCTCCCGAAAAAGCCTATAAAAATGCCGCGAGTAATTTCTATACAATTGCCGTACTTTCATTTGTAAATTCGATCGTTGCGGCGGTCGGCGGCGGGTTTTATTTTGTTGTCGGACTGGGGATTACCCAATTAATCGATGGCATTGCTCTGGTCCTCAAACAGGAAATGAGTGACTCGAGTCTTCTCTTCACGGTGATTGCACTGTTCTTCGATCTCGGTGCATGTCTCATGTTTGCCTTGTTCGGTTATCTTACATCCAAAAAACAGACCTGGGCCCTGATCACCGGAATGATTCTGTATGGCCTGGATGCTTTATTGACATTACTGTTCAAGGACTGGTTTGGACTTGCATTTCACGTGTTCTTTCTCTGGCAGATCTGGTCGATGTACCGTGTTCTGAGCAATTGGAGAAAATTGAACAGACAGCGGACAGATGCTTTTCCCCAGGATATCGGGTTTGCATGATAAATCGAGCGGCTGAAAAGCCGCTCTTGTTTTATAATCTGTCGGAATTAATTGGAGCCTTGCGAAGGCCTGTCCCGAGGCGAAGCTGAAGAATCTGAACCTTCGCAGGGCTGATGAGGAGAATTCATCTGAAGCCAGCAGTCTTATCCCATGCGCGTCTCTCAGATCACGTCCGTTCGCCCTGGTCGCTGATCATTGGCTTTTTGTGGGGCTTTGCGGAAGCGACGTTGTTTTTCGTCGTGCCAGATGTTTATCT
>JBAVVF010000659.1:0-2703 GCA_049697155.1 Anaerolineales bacterium | reverse complement strand
GGTCTATCCCGCTTTCCTCAAGCCCAAGCCTGAAACACGCCCCGCGGATTTCCCGGATGGGCAGGGAGGCTGGCCGCTTTACTTCGCACCCATGGCGTTCTGGAACAACCGCTCGTTTGGTTCATTGTTCATGTTCGGCTTGCTGATCGATGTTGTCCTGCGTCTTCTGCCGTTCACGCAGAATTTCTGGCGCTAACCTTCGCGCTGAGTGCTACGCGATCGAAGCGCGAATGATTGAATGATACTGAAGAGCAGGAGCCTTCCTGCTCTTTTTATATCCGTATTCGTTCCATTAGGACTGTTTGTATCCGATTTCACAAATCGGTAGTATAATTTTTTTCCGAAGAGTTCGCAGCGGCGATGCGCTCGCCGATTTATTCCCAATTTAAGGAGAGAGAGATGCACATCAATTTCGCAATGTGGCGTAAAGCCTCCTGGCAATTGATCAAGATGGACGATAAGAAAGAGTGGGACTCGCTCGATGTCGTTTCCAAGTGGCTGATTGCCACACGCTCCGCCGTTACCCTGGTGACCGTCTATACCTGTGTCATTGCCGGGCTGCTGGCCTGGCGTGACGGTAACTTTTCCTGGATCCCCTTTCTCATTCTCACATTCGGATTGTTTATTGCGCACGGTACGAACAACATCCTGAACGATTACACCGATTTTTCACGCGGCGTCGACAATAATAACTACTTCCGGGCGCAGTATGGGGTCCATCCGCTCGTCCAGGGCTTCTTCACGAAACCCCAGCAGATCAGGTGGTTCCTCGTCAGTGGGACGCTGGCGACGCTGGCAGGTATCTATGCCTTGTTCGCCACCGGCTTCCACCCGGCGGTGATCGGCCTGTTTGCTTTCGGTGCAGTTACGCTGCTGGCGTACACCTATCCGTTCAAGTACTGGGGGCTCGGCGAGCTGGCGATCTTCCTGATCTGGGGACCCATTCTGGTTGGCGGTGTCTATCTCGTCCTGACGCTGATCAAAGGCGGCGACCTCAGCAACCTTTGGAACGTTGTCCTGGCAGGCGTTCCGTATGGGCTGGGCGTTGCCAGCATCAATATCGGCAAGCACATCGACAAGCACGATGACGATAAGAAGAGGGGCGTGGGCACCTTCCCGGTGCGGGTGGGAGAGGCCTTCGCCCGCCGCGTCGATCAGGCTTCGTTGATCCTCATTTATGCCATCATTGTTTATCTCATCTTTGTACCGCGTTACTTTACGCCAGTCATGCTGATCGTTTTCCTGGCGTTCAAGGATGCGCTCACTGCGATCAAGGTGCTCAATAGCCCGCGTCCGGCGGAACCCCCGGCGGGGTGGCCTGCCTGGCCGACATGGTTTTCAGCCTTTTGCTTTGTTCACAATCGCAACTTCGGCGGCTGGCTGATCCTGGGTCTGATCGTGGATACGCTTTTGCACGTCATCCCGTTCACGGCCGCTTTGATCGCGCGTTATTGGCCGCCCATGTGATTTGTAAGGGCGCCCCTACGAAACCTCTATATCTTTAATTTCCAACCATGCGGGTTCGGGGTTCTCCAGGACTCCGAACCCGATTTTTCCTGCGGGGGTGAACGCCGCGTATTGATTGTCGATCCAGATGACCAATCCCAGCGGCGGATGCGGGCTGACGGGCGACTCAAACACCTGGATGTCGTCCACTTCGAACGAGACGCGTTCCGCGCGCCAATCGAGGCTGTATCTGTTCCATTGGGTGACGTCCACGCTGAGAGCAACTCCATCCTCGCCGATGACGCGTCCCAGCAGCCGGCGCGTGAGCTTGCGGGAGAAGGGGAGCGCCAGCCCGGCCGGGATCAGCAGCGGGTGGAACCCGGGCGAGCGAAACGTCTGTGCAAGAAAACCTTGTGCGGGTTTGTCATCTCTGAACGACAAATAATTCTCGTTCGACGCGCCGAAGAACCAGGCTGCATTCGGGAGTGCCGGCAGCCGCCAGGGATTGCCTCCAAACCCGAACGACAATCCAAACGGATCGTTCCATAAGCCGAATCCCCACGTCCCGGGGATGGACTCGCTCGAGGTCCGCGCGGCCAGGCGCAGGCGGAGGGGAGCTTGCAGCGGAAATTGCCCTCTCGCCATCTTCGCATAGTCATAAACCTGAGCCAGGCGATATTTGTCGGCTGGGCCTGCCGGGATTGATAAACGATAAGCCGCGCCGGGTGAAATTTCATCCACGCGCGCGCCCGGCGTATGCTGCGGAATTAATTGCGTGTAAGCCATTTCCGTCCCAGTGTGAATATACCGATCGCCGTCCAGACCGCATTCAGACCGGTCGTGGCGTAGGCTCCCAAGGAAAGCGTATAAACGATGAGCAGGAAGCCTGCAAAGATGTTCATGCCCTGATACAAAAGCGAATCACCCGAGGTCTTCTTTGCAGAGACCAGGGCATATGCAAGCAGCGACAGAATCGAGCCCGTCCAGCCGAGAAGGTCAATGAGAAGTTTTGTGGACATGATCACCTTGACTTTTACTTTAGAATCCTGTGCTTGCCTGTGTAAGGATTAACATACATGGAAAAAAGCGCTCGGTCATAATCGACCAGCCAGTCGTCGCGGTCAGGGAATGGAGACAGATGATTTGCTGTCAGGACGATCCTGCAAGTATTCCCAACTGTCCGGCGTACTCCTGATCCGCCGTTTCTTTCAGCTATCTGAAGGGCTTGGTCACTCGTAATACTGAATTGAGTTATAT
>JBAVVF010000658.1:0-5031 GCA_049697155.1 Anaerolineales bacterium | reverse complement strand
GCTTTACGATCCTCGCCGAAGAACCCCTGACCCTCGAGCTGGGGCTGCCGGGCGTGCAGTTCACCGTCCAGACGCCGGACGGTCTGACTGCGGTCTTCCTGCTGGCTGCGCTCGGCGATCAATACCTTACCCTGAGCGGCGAAGGTGATCTGGAGCTGGTACAGGAGATCGTACAGCGCCTCCGCCCAATCTCTGTAAAATAATCATGTCGTTGCGAGCCGCCGGTTTTGTAGGGCGCAACTTGTTGCGCCCTGGCGGCGAAGCAACCCCCTCATCCGACGCCAGAAAAATATTAGCCACGAATTACACTGATTGACACGGATTCGTTTCCGTGAGAATTCGTGCAATCCGTGGCTCTTAAATCTTTGCGCTTCTTCGCGTCCTTCGCGGTGCAAGGGTTACCCCATTTTCCTCATAAATATCTCCCCAAACCGTTCCTCCACCTTCGTCAATACCTGCCCGGTATCCTGCGGGGCAATCAGATAATGCTCGGTAAACCCGTAACTAAAATCCAATTCTTCATTCAATGACCGGACCTGCAGCGAATAGCGCCGCGGGTGATAGTTGAAGACCGTCGTGTTCCAGCGCACCAGGCTGCGCAGCTGCTCCCGGATCTCCGGCTGGAGCGAGTCGGGGATGGACGCGAACCAGCCGGAACCAATCACGTGCAGCCAGAGCAAACCGGAATGGTTCTGCTCGGTCATGTCCAGCAGGTCGATGTAGCCGGTCTCGTAGACGGGGGCAAAGCCTTTTTCGATGAAAATGTTTTCGGAGCGGGAGAAATCGGCCAGCTCCTCTTCGGAGACGTAAAGCTTCACGCCGGCGCAATAGCTGTGAGCCGGCTTTTGCAGGGATATATCGTCATCCCGCAGGTGCAGGACGTCCGGGGCGGCGTCGCGGCGGGGGAAGTACATCTCCATTTCTTCGATGTTGTTCGCGTACCCATCACCTGGAAAGCAGGTCTTCACCCGCCCAAAGACGACCGGCGGGCGGTTATCACCTTTGCGCCGCAGCGGTATCTGGCAGAAATAGTTCCTGGCAATCCATGCTTCGGCGGGCGAGGTGACCAACTGGTGCTTGAAATGATTGTAGACATCGTCCACTTCACCGAGCGTGAGGCTGGCAAGGTCACGATATTTGCGCGTATCCGACGGTTTGGGGGGGCGATCCTGCTGCCCGCCCTGCTTTTGATCCTGTTGTGGAGGTGTAGACTGCTTATTCCCCAGCCAGTGTGCCTTGCGCGGCTCTCCGTTCCCTGTTTGGATGAAACCGGGCAGAAGCGAAAAGCGCCGTAAGGCAGTCTCGAGAGCCATTCAGGCAAGGATACGACCATTTAATCCCCCGTGCAAGCCCTTTATGAGTTGAAAATGAATAAATCCTGCTCCAGTCGCCATCCCCGGAGGGGCGGCGTATTCCCAGGAAATCCTTCGCCGGGGACGGCGAAGGGAGCTTGAGATTTTTCAAAAGAGTTCGAAAACTTTGCGCTTCTTAGCGCTCTTCGCGGTGAAGAAACTGCTCTCTTATTTCCTCCCTCGTCAGGATCGCCTCCAGCACAGCCCCCCCGATTGACAGCGCCTTGTCGGACACCAGGAAGCAGGCACTCGGATCATCGCGCGGGTCGACGTCGCCGATCTTCAGTCCTTTTGTGACTGGAAGGCCGTCATGGAGTAAGCCTCTCAATATCCCTTTTAGCGGACTGACCACTGAATACTGCTCACTGGCTACTGGATACTGATTACTGCCCACTAGATACTGCTCACTGCTTACTGGATACTGATTACTGCTCACTGGATACTGACCACTGACCACTGCCACCACCTGTCCTGCCTCCACATGCTCGCCGATCTTCGCCTTTGCAGACAATATCCCATCGGCGGGCGCGCGCAGGACGCGGCGCGGATCGCCCTCGGGCTGGCCCGAGTCAGGCTGGGTTGTGCCGGTCCAATAGACTCGTCCGAGCGTATGACTGCGGCGGGTCTCGATCACGGCGTGGCAGTTGACTCCTGCCTGGAAGCCGGGTCCCAGTCCGATGTGAAGCGGAACGGGAATGGGTAGAGGAGCGGGGGGCTGCTTGATCAGGCGGGCGTCGATCACAGCAGGAAAGAGGAAAGAGGATATCGCCCCCGCAGGGGGAAGAAGAATATTTGCGTCCGGATCGATGAGCACCGGGATTTCCCCCGCTTCCAACGCCGCCGGCAGCTGACCGGGCTTTACCAGCCGCCCGGTCACTCCTTCGACCGTGTGCTGCCCCTCGTAGACCGTCTCTGCAAACGAGACCGACCGGCGGACGGCCAGCGGCCGGTCCAGCTCGGTGATGACCAGCTGGAAGCCAGCGCGGTGCAGGCGCAGCGCAACGCCCGAAGCGAGATCGCCGCCTCCGCGCAGCAAAACGAGAGCCGAATTATTATTGTGCATTCGAAGGTTTCTCGGACGGGTCCTGAGTACTTGCAGTATGTTCACGCAGCATGTGACTGAACGAGTAGAGCAGGAGAAAGATGAACATGAAGAAGAACGTATAAAGGAGCGTAAACGCCGCCAGACGCATGCTCGGATCGACGATGATGCCGAGGATCTCCTGCGTGGTCTCGGCCGGGTCCTGCAGGATATCCCAGGAGTTGAGGCGCACGAAGCGCCCGATATAGATGCCGAAGCTGCTCAGGGCGGAGATGACAAACACAAAGATCCAGCCGGTAATCCGCCCAAAGCGCCGAATGATAATGTCCTGCATCAGGTAAAGGGAGATCACACCGAGCAGCATGCCCGTCCACGAGCTCCAGACGACGATGATCACGTCGTACCAGAGCGGTGCGCCGGCCGCCCTGCGTGCCAGGTCCTGAAGGTCGGTGAGCATGTACGGAGCATTCGGGAAGAAGATCAGCCACAGGAAGGAGATGAAGGGGATCACGAGGTAGAGAGACGCCTTGCGCCACGAGACGGCATGCGCGAAATAAGCCAGCATGAAGGGGATCCAGGCCAGGAACAGGTTCCAGACCAGTCCCGTGTGCCGGCTCGAATCGGTGTAGGCCACGCGCGCCAGGACGAGCCCAATGCACACGGCACAGGCGATATTCAGCAGAACAAAGACGGCGATGCTGTAGCGGTGGTGAATGAAATAATGGCGAAGGTTTGCGAGCATATATTTTCCCAATGGGTGAGGGTCACTCCGGTTTAGCCTCTCTCAAAAAATAGATCAAATCGATATCTCCCGGCGAATGACCGAGGTCGGTGAGCAGTGCGGCGGCTTCCGCCCGGTGTTGTGTGCCATGGTTGACCACGTGGGCCATGACATGCCACAGGGTATTCGTAAAAGGCTCACCCTTTGTCGAAGCATAGGTGAACGGGCTATTGAGCTTCTCGTCTGTGACTTGCTCGACAAAATCCATCAATTGTTTTTCTTCCTCCGCCCAGCGCGTGCACAAGGATTCGCTTGTGGGAAAGTCATCCGGTTTCAGACGGGTGGTGGGCGACATGCCTTCCCATCTCCTGCGCCAGATCCATTCGGCGAATAAAGCATGCACGAGCGTACCGCGCAGTCCGCCATGCGGGAACGAGCCCGGCGCGCGGAATTGTTCCTGCGTTACATTGGCGGCAGCATTCAATATCCTTGCATTTGCCCACTGATTGTATTTGTAGAGGGTCAGGATGTCCTGTTTGTTCACGGCTTCTCCCATGTCGTTGACTATGACTTTGTTTCCTTCACCGGCCGTTCCAGCAGCAGGTGCCCAAAAGTATACAGCGTGATGTACAAAAACAGGAAGAATGCGCCAAACAGGCCGATGAACCCAATCGATTGCAGGCTTGGGTTCTGGACACGTTCGAAGGAATACAGTGCAATGCCGGTCGGGTTCCGCAGGATATCCCAGGAGTTCCAGCGCAGGAAGCGTCCCATGTAGACGCCGGCGCTGCTCAAGCCTGTCACCAGCGCGACGAAGGCCCAGCCAGTCCAGCGTCCAAACTCGCGGCGGATGATTTCCTGCATGAGAAAAAGCGAGACCATGCCAAGCAATAATCCTGTAAACGCAAACCAGATCAGCATCATGACATCATACCAGACCGGCAGGTCCCACCACTGGTTGGAGAGATGCTGGAAGTCGGTCAAGATATAGGGCGCGTTTGGGAAGAAGATCAGCCAGAAGAACGCGGCGATCGGAATCACCACATAAATCCACTTTCTTTTGATGGTCATGGTGTATGTGAAATAGGAAATAAGGAAGGGAATCCATGCCAGAAATAGATTCCAGATGAGGAATCCGTAGCGGAGTATCCCGGTATATTCCAGACGCACCCGCCAGATTACGACCGAAAAGATTGTCGCACCTGCCAGCAGGAAGAACATCGTCAGACGATACTTGTTGTGTGAAAAGTAGGTCAGGAGTTTTTGATACATGAACGCCTCAGAAATAAACTTTCTATCAGCGTACCTGTGATTGGCTGTCAAAGGCTTGCAATGCCGATCAACTTTTTAGAAATTCCAGCAGAATCGGGTTAACTTTATCCGGCTTTTCATGGTGGGGAATGTGTCCACAGTTCTCGATGACATGAAACTCCATGTTCGGCATCGCCGCCCGCAGGACATGGCTGTGCCTGAACGGCACCGTGGGATCCTTCCGACCCCAGAATAATAAAACAGGCTTGTCCATTTTGCCAATCCGTTCATAAACCTCCGGACACGCGTCGAGCGTATGACTCCGAATCGTCGAGAGGATGGCCTGCCTGAACCCTTTGTACTGCGTCTGGACCATGTAGCGTGACCGGAACTCCTCGACCAGCTCGCGATTGTAGAACGTGGCGATTTTCCCGGATATACCGTCGGCCCTCACCAGGCTGGCGATCCCTTCGCCGACGAAGGGCAGGGCGGCCACCTTGAGCGCCGGTGCAAAGGGCAAAGCTTTGGCACCGATCGGGTCGATCAGCACGAGTTTGCTCACCCGTTCGGGGAAGCGCGCCGTGTACGCGGCAGTGATGGGTCCGCCCGTCGAAAGGCCGACCAGACTTACGGGGTGCGTGAAGCGGAGTCCATCCAGCAGGTCG
>JBAVVF010000657.1:0-4856 GCA_049697155.1 Anaerolineales bacterium | reverse complement strand
GTGGCAGAGTGGAATATTTGTTGCCGGTTTCAAATAATCAATGGAAGATAACCAGCTGTAGGCCGTCAACGGATGCCGTTTCATAACCTGCCACTCTGCATCCGAAAGAGGACCGGGCTTGCGCAATATGTTGTCAGGTATGGCCATTTTGCCAATATCATGTAAAAGTGCCCCGCGGCGAATATGCGGAATATCCTGGTCCGGAACCCCCACGAAACGTGCCAACTGCACGGTTGCCTCGGCCACCCGCAGGGTGTGTCCTTCCGTTTCATTGTCGCGCAGATCCAATGCCTGCACCCAGCCTTCGAGCGTTTTTTGGTAAGCGGTCTCCAACTCCTCATTTGCGGCCTGTAATTTTTCGACCAGGCGGGCGTTTTCGAGCGCGACCGCTATTTGATTGGCAAATGCCTGCACGGTCGGGATATCATTCTCGGTCAGTTCCGGGCCGACGATGTTCAGCATGCCCTTGATCTTTCCGTCGTAAATGAGCGGAGTGAAGATGCCGGGCGGCGTGCCCAGCACCGAGAGCAGGGGCTTGACCAGCGCCTTTATTTTTCTGGGGACGATCTGTGCTGATACTGTGCTTGTATTGGCCACAAAGACCGACTGACCTTCCTGCGTCACTTTTTTATAGACATCCACGTTCTGAACCGGGATGGCATATCCTTCTGCAGAGGTCTTGAGTCTGGTTTCGTAGCGGCCGAGAATTTTCTTCAGTGGATTGGTGAAGGCGACTGTTTTGAAATTCAGGTTCCGGCCGCCCTCATCCAGCAGGCTGATTCCCCCGCGCAGTCCGAGGGCGATCACCTGTTCCTGGAATACTGTGTAAACATTGGATTCACTCTGAATGGAGTTCTGTAGGGTGGTTGCAACCGCATTGAGAGCGTAAATGAGCTGCAGGGACCTTGCCTGCGGATTCAATTCTGTTTTATTTGCATTTGGCATATGTCACCTTGTAGTGTCGTATCTATGCTGTTGCAACGTATAACTATCAAGCTTATAGACCATCTTAATCCTTTTGGCGAGTTTGGGAGTAGTGCAATTCTTCCTGTAAAATTCACTTTGAAGCGGCGCTCTTGCAGCATCCTGCGGTGATTGCAGGGAGTTTCTTCTTAAAGATCACGTCTGACCCCAATCCCCACACCAAGCCTTTCACGATACAATCACCCCGATTACCACCTTCGTTCAAATCGTCGTCAATGTCCCGGCAGTCTCAGGGATCTTCGATTACTCCGTGCCTGAATCTCTTTTGGGAAAAGTGGGTGTCGGGCACCTGGTCATTGCGCCGTTTGGAAAGCAGACTGTCCAGGGTGTAGTCTTTCGCTTCATTGACCAGCCGTCGGTGCCGGAGGTGAAGGAGATTCTCGAGCTGGTCGACCCCGCGCCGGTGATGACCCAGGCTCAGATCGCGCTGGCGGAAGCGATGTCCGCCGACACGCTTGCCTCGCTGGCAGCCATGGTCAGTTTGTTTTTGCCGGTGGGGCTCAGCCAGGAAGCGGATACGGTGTATCAGACCATAGACCCTCGACCACAGACGACGGAAGATAGTCCGCCATCTGTGATCCAACGTCGATTGCTCGAACTGCTTACCGAACGCGGGCCTCTGCGCGGCCGTCAGATCGACACGCATTTTCGCAAAGTGGACTGGCGCAGGACGGCCGGCTACCTCGTGCGCAAGGGACTGCTTGCATCGCGTTCCGTTCTGCCGCCGGCGCGTGTGCGCTCGAAATACGTCAGGACTGCCCAGCTGGCCGCCGCCCCGGAAATTGCCGAAGCAGCGCTGGATGACCTGGGCAAGACTGTCTCCACGCAGTCCCGGCGCAAGAAGGCGCTCCAGTTCCTGATGCAGGTGAAGGATGCAGTCAATGTCTCGTGGGTTTACGCCGAAAGCGGCTGCAGCCTGGCCGACCTGCAGGAGCTCGAGGAACGCAGTCTGATCCGGTTGTTCGAGACCGAGATATTTCGGGATCCGCTGGCTGAAACAAGTAAAGAAGTAGACAGGTACACAGGTAAACCGGTAGGAGAGCTAATGCCTGAGCAGAAGTCTGCGCTCCAGGAAATCAACGATGCCAGCGCGTCACTTGACACGCTTCATCCGTTCCTGCTGTGGGGCGTTACCGGTTCAGGGAAAACCGAAGTTTATTTGCGCGCGACCGAGGAGGTCATCAAGCGCGGTAAACAGGCCATCATCCTTGTGCCGGAGATTGCACTCACGCCGCAAACAGTTCATCGCTTTTTGAGCCGCTTTCCCGGACAGGTGGGGCTGGTCCATTCGAAGCTGTCGGAGGGAGAGCGCTACGATACCTGGCGGCGGGCCCGCGCCGGTCTGCTGAAAGTCATCATCGGCGCGCGCAGTGCCTTGTTCTCGCCGCTGCCAAACATTGGGTTGATCGTGGCCGACGAATGCCATGACTCATCCTATTACCAGTCCGATCCGCCGTTCTATCACGCGGTGACAGCAGCCCAAACGTACGCGCGGCTGGCGGGTGCGGTATGTGTGCTGGGGAGCGCGACGCCGACGGTTGAACAGCGATACCAGGCTGATGCCCGGGAAACGAAGCGGCTCGAACTGCCGCGCCGCATCTTTGAATCGGGATTGCCTCCGGTCCAGGTGGTGGATATGCGCGAGGAGCTGAAGGCGGGTCAGCGCGGGATCTTCAGCCGGCTCCTGCTCAAGGAGCTCGAGTCCACGCTGGCGCGCGGCGAGCAGGCCATCCTGTTCCTGAACCGGCGCGGCACCGCGACCTACATCTTTTGCCGCGACTGCGGCCAGGTCCTGCGCTGCCCGAACTGCGATACGCCGCTGACATTGCACGTCGAAGAAAGGGAACGCCTGCTCTGCCATCACTGCGGATACGAGCGCGGCAAGCCGCAGAGTTGTCCGGCATGCGGGGGGCGGCAGATCCGTGAATATGGGTTGGGCAGTGAACGGGTGGAAAAGGAATTGGTCTCATTATTTCCGCATGTGCGCCCCCTGCGCTGGGACTGGGAGACGACCCGCGAAAAGCATTCGCACGAGATGATCCTGAACCATTTCGCCGCGCACCGCGCCGACGTGTTGATCGGCACGCAAATGCTCGCAAAAGGGCTCGACCTTCCGCTGGTCACTCTGGTGGGCATTGTCCTGGCAGATGTCGGTTTGTACCTGCCCGACCCGTTTGCGGGCGAACGCGTCTTCCAGGTGCTGACCCAGGTGGCCGGCCGTGCAGGGCGCAGTGAGCGCGGCGGGAAGGTGATCCTGCAAACCTTCGACCCGGCCAACCAGGTGATCCAGTCTGCGGCAGGGCATGACGTCCACGGTTTCTATCAGTACGAGCTGGAACAGCGCAGGCGGCTGGGGTATCCGCCGTTCGCGCGCCTGGTCAGGCTGGAATATCGTCACCGGGATGCGGTGGCTGCCCAGGAAGCGGCGCGTAAACTAGCCGGCAAACTCACCGAACTACTGATTACTGACAACTGGAAACTGATCAGCATCATCGGCCCGGTTCCATCCTTCTTCGCAAAAATGGGCGGTTACTATCGCTGGCAGCTGATCCTGCGCGGACCCGATCCGGTCTCGGTTTTGAAGGAAGACGCTGTATCAAGATTCCTGGTGGACTGGCGGGTTGAAGTAGACCCGATAAGTTTGCTATAATCGATTTATCAGACGTCAATATGGGCCTGATAAACCTTTATGGAAGAAAAGAGATAGGATGGAATCCTTCGCCTATCACACCTGCCCGTATCTCTGGGCCCGCAATGTGGAGGTCGCCCAGACTGCCGGACAGCCCATTCAAATCGCGGCACCCGCACTGCTGGCAGCCGTGTTAGGATAGTTCTCAACACATAGTTCGGCAAAGGCTTGCGCCTGTGCCAGATGAAAAAGAGGAAGTTTCAGGGAGTTGCATGCACCAACAACCACATGAACCTCGCCGTGAATTGATCTCCTGGGAGGAGGTGAGTCGCCTCATCGACCACCTCATCCCGCAGTTCCGCCGCGAATTTACAGCCATGGTTATGATCACACGCGGCGGCCTGATCCCGGGCGGCTTACTCGCAGAAGCCATGGATATCACACACATCCTGACGGCCGCCGTGGATTTCCCCGCCCAGTCGGCCAGCCAGAAGTCAAAGCTGATTGCCTGGCCGCAGTTTATCCAGTTCCCTTCGGATGACAAGCTGCGCGGGCGTCCCACCCTGATTGTGGATGATGTTTGGGGATCGGGCCGGACGATCACGGCGGTGAAGAATCGTGTCTCAGCGGCGGGCGGCTTCCCGGAAACCTGTGTCCTGCATTTCAATCCTAATCGCAACCTGTTTGGGCGGGCGCGCCCGGACTATTTTGCGGCAGTTACCGATGCCTTTATCCTCTATCCCTGGGAGATCGATCGGGGTGCCGATCAGGTGCTGTTGGGGGATCTGGGTAACATATAGCCAGATAAAAAGAAAGCGGACGCAAACACGTCCGCTTTCTTCATTCGGTTCCAAACCGAGTCCGGTCCCACTTAAGGCAGTTTTTCAAAGTTTGAAAGGCTAAAGTAAAGCTCGTCGTCGGTCGCCTCTTTGACGAAATCGATCGTGACTTCGGCCGGGAAACCATAGGTTGGGTCATACGCCGCAACCACTTCATCCGCAGCACCGTTCAAATCCGCTTCAAGCTCTGCAAAGAGACGGTCGATGGTTGCATACTTTTCGAAGAGTTCCAGGCTCGTCGGGTCGATGGGGTTTCCGCTTTGAAATTCCATGGAAACAACCTCGCCATCCTGGACTTCAATGATCAGTGGCATATCCTGGCTGAAGACACAGAAACAGGTAATGGATAATTGGTAGCGATAGTGGGAAATATTGGCGTCCTGCCATTTTTCCCTGTTTTGCTC
>JBAVVF010000656.1:0-10544 GCA_049697155.1 Anaerolineales bacterium | reverse complement strand
ACCCTTCCCAGGCTCAGCAGGTCATGAAGCAGTACAACGCCGTGAAGGCGGAAGTCGAATCATGGCGTGGTTTCGCGCGCCGCCTCAGTGACACCCTGGAGCTTGCCCAGCTTGGGGATGATGGCCTGCGCGCCGAACTTGAAGCCGAAGTCGCCGCCCTCGAAACGGAGCTGGAGAAACGATCCTTTACGGCCATGCTCTCGGGCAAATACGATCGCGACCCGGCCATCTTGGCCATCCACGCGGGGGCGGGCGGAACCGATTCCCAGGATTGGGCGGCCATGCTCGAGCGCATGTATCTGCGCTGGGCGGAGGCCCACGGCTACGAAACGGAAATCCTCGATCTGACCGAGGGCGAGGAAGCGGGGATCAAGAGCGTCACAATTTCGGTGGATGGCGAATACGCCTTCGGATACCTGCGTTCGGAGAAGGGTGTTCACCGCCTGGTGCGGCTCTCGCCTTTTGACGCCGCGCACCGCCGGCACACCTCCTTTGCACTCGTGGAAGTCCTTCCGCAGGTCGCCATGGACGAAGCGGAAATCGAAATCGACCCCGGGGATATCAAAGTGGATGTTTACCGCTCCTCGGGCGCGGGCGGGCAAAACGTCCAGAAAAACGCAACCGCTGTCCGGATCACGCACATTCCCACGGGGATGGTCGTGACGTGTCAGAATGAGCGCTCCCAGACCCAGAATCGCGAATTCGCGATGCGAATCCTGCGGGCCCGCCTGCTGGAACTGAAGCAGGCCGAAAAGGAGGAGGAGCGGGCGATTTTGCGCGGTGAATATACCAAGGCTGAATGGGGCAGCCAGATCCGTTCATATGTGCTGCATCCCTACCAAATGGTCAAAGATCATCGCACCGAGCATGAGTCGGGCAATACGCAGGCCGTGCTGGATGGTGACCTGATCGAATTTATGGAAGCCTACCTGCGGCAGGCCCAGTGAGAAATTCCATGAAAAAAATATCCCAGGCTCTTTTTACACGCGAGAACCTTCTGGCAGTTCTGCTGTGCCTGATTCTGATCGCCATGATCATCTTCACGGCCGATACCTCACCTACCTGGATCTACCAGGGATTCTGATTCCCGGCCGCAGCGTAATTGCAGACCCGGAACCCATAGACCATCGAAGGAATTTCCTGTGACCGATACCATACTTTCCACCATCGAAAAATATATTGCTGCCGATATCCTCAAACAACCCAACCGGAAGATTGCAGCCGATGAGGCGCTGCTTTCCAGCGGCCTGATCGACTCCTTCAGCCTGATGGACCTGGCCCTGTTTGTCGAAGACACGTTCGGCGTGCGCATCGAAGATACGGAATTGAACACCGGCACGTTCGACAACCTGAATCAGCTGGCGGCGCTGATCAGTTCCCGCAAATGAAAAGTGAAGTCCGCCTGTGGCGGGTTGTACTATTCAGGCTAACCAAGATTGGCTTACCGTAGTAACGGCTTCAACTGTTGATTTCACAGGCAAAGGGCGACTGAAGTCGCCACTACGTTGTTGGGCAAATACAATTAATCTGAATAAAGTCGATATTCCTGAGCGGCGATTCACTGAATTGCTGGCTCTCAACATAAAGGAACTCGTATGCCCCTGACCGGCCGATCTGACTCCCCCAAAGACATTTATGATAAGAGCATGCAATCAGATACAACTTTCCCTGAGCGATTGAAAGCGCTTCACGGCGCGGCCCCGGAGCGGGTCGCGGTTTACCTGCAGTTTCCCGGCCGGGACGATGTCCCGCTGACCTATGACAAACTGCTGCGCGGGGCCGCGGCCTATGCCCGGGCCCTCGAGCAGGAGGGGATTCGGCCCGGGGAGGTCGTCATCCTGATCCTTCAGCACGGCGAGGACCTGGTCTATTCATTCTGGGGCGCGATATTACACGGCGCCATTCCCTCCATCATGCCGTTTCTGACGGAGAAGCTTTCGCCCGAGCGCTACCGGGCTGATCTGTCGGCTCTGATCTCTGTGGCAAAGCCTGCCGCCATCATTACGTACGCTGACTTTGAGGTGGAAATACGCGCGGCCCTGCAGGCGTGAGACTCTGTCCGGGCGGTCCTGGTAACGGATCGGGTCGAAACTCAATCTGACCTTGATTTTGCCTCCCTGCAGGGTTTTCAGCGAAAACCGGAGGACATTGTCCTGCTGCAGCATTCCTCCGGGACGACGGGTCTGCAAAAGGGGGTTGCTCTTTCGCATGGCGCGGTCTTCAATCAGCTGAATGCCTACGGCCGGTCGCTGCTGCTCGCTGAAAACGATGTGATCGTGTCCTGGCTGCCGCTCTATCATGACATGGGCCTGATCGCCGGGTTCCTGATGCCGATCCTGGCCGGCATCCCCCTGGTCATCATGTCGCCGTTTGACTGGGTGCGGGCCCCGTATCGGTTGTTGCAGTCCGTCTCGAAATATCGGGGCACGCTGACCTGGCTGCCTAACTTTGCTTATAACTTCTGCGCCCAAAAGATCCGCGATCGTCACATCGATGGCGTGGACCTGTCCTGCCTGCGAGGTATCATCAATTGCTCGGAGCCGGTGCGCTGGGAAAGTCACGTGGCCTTTTATGAACGCTTCAAGGGTTATGGCCTGAAGTTCGAGGCACTGCAGACGTCCTACGCGATGGCAGAAAACGTTTTCGGCGTCACGCAAAGCAAGTTGGGGACTGTGCCGGTCGTCGAGGAGATCGACCGGGAGGCGTTCATGGGCGAACGCCTGGCCAGGAGCCCGCTGGATGGCCGTCCGGCCATGAAGATGATGTCGTCAGGGCAGCCGATTGAAAATACGGAAGTCAAAGTCCTGGACGAACAGGGCAACGAGGTGCCCGAACGCGTCATCGGTGAACTGGCCCTGAAAAGTGACTGCATGTTGACCGGTTATTACAACCGTCCAGATGCAACCGAAAAAGCATTCCGGGATGGCTGGTACCTGACCGGTGATTATGGTTATGTTTCGAACGGAGAGATCTTCGTCTCCGGGCGCAAGAAGGACATGATCATCGTTGGCGGCAAGAATATTTATCCGCAGGACCTGGAATCTTTGACGTACGAAGTGCCCGGTGTCCATGCCGGCCGCTCCGTGGCCTTTGGCATGTTCGATGAGGGGCAGGGGACGGAAGAGGTTGTGATCATTGCGGAGGTCGACTCCGAGGATGCAGAGGTACAGCAAAAGACCGCGGATGCCATTCGGCTGCATGTGACCAAGAACTCGGCAATTGCCTTGCGGTATGTGAAAGTGGTGGGGCCGAAATGGATCCTGAAAACATCGAGCGGAAAGACCGCCCGTTCGGCCAACAAGGAAAAGTTCCTGCGTGAGCTGGAGACAGACAAGGGAGCTTAGGAAGCGTACGATATGTCATCGGCGGAGGTTCTTCAGCGGGCAATCCAGGCGGCGCGCGCGGGTCGCAGGGTGGAAGCGCGCGATCTACTGATCGAGCTGGTGGAAGTGGATCCGCGCAACGAAATGGCCTGGATCTGGCTCACCGGGTTGGTCGATTCGCCGGAGGACCGGATGATCGCCTGTGAGAATGTGCTGACCATTAACCCGGCCAACGAAAAAATCCGCACGTACCTGGCGGAGCTGCAGCGGCTGCAAAGTTCGCTGCACCGGGAAAAAAATGACGCAGATGCCGCCGGGTTGCTTTCCCAGGCCAAACAGCACGCGGCACAAAATGATGTGGATGGTGCTCTAATGCTGGCTCTGCAGGCGGTTGAGAAGCAAAGAGATTGCGAAGAGGCCTGGCTGCTGATCGGCCGGATCTCTCCGAGCTCCGACCAGCAAATCGCGGCCCTGGAAAAAGCCTGCAAACTTAATCCGTCGAATAGGAAGACGGCCGCAGCGCTGAAAAACGTGCGATATTTACGGGCCCACCCTGTCGATGCCGCGCAACGCCTGGAAGAACAGGGGAAATTTGATGAAGCTTTGAAAATATATGCGGTCCAGGCGGCAGTCGCCAAAGACTTAAGGGACTTCGATCGCATCCAAAGGCAGATTGTCCGGATCAAAAGATTGCAGGAGGAAAATATCCGGCATGTCACGCCGGGCTCTTCAATTGCGCGTCTGGCATTTACATGGCCGCTGCTCTATCTAAGTCTGGCCTTCTTCCAAATGGGGTTAAACCCCTTGAAACATCCGAATTTCTTTTTATGGCTTAGCCTGCCGCTGGTCATCCTGGGAAGCTGTTTGATTTCCCTGGCTGAGGTGCGCTCCCACCATATGATCTGGCAAAGGCTGTTTCATGAGCAGGGCACCGGGTCACCCCTGGCCCGTTCCCTGACGGCTGCAACAGGCTGGTGCCTCGTGCTCGTTCCTTATCTTTTGTTGATCCTTGATTCGCTGAATCGCTTACGCAGCTTTACGGATTATCTCAGATAGTTCCAGGTTGAGCTTATGTTTCCCCTGAATGACACCGAACCCAATCGTTATTCGCGTTTCCCAACAGTGACTATCCTGTTAATTGCTGTAAATTGCTTCATTTATTTTATTGAGGATTTGATTGTTGGGGATAGTTATTGGCTGTTCCTCATGAAATATGCAACTACGCCGTGCCTGGTCCTGAATGCACAGGGCGGAGGCGCGCTCTCTAATGTCACTACGATGTTTCTGCATGCCGATCTTTCCCATTTGATCTTCAATATGATGCCTCTCTGGGTATTTGGCCGGCGCGTGGAAGATGCCTGTGGCCCGTGGCGGTTCCTGGCTTTCTATCTATTGACGGGCACCTGGGCCAATATCCTCTCCGTCTGGGTTCTGGCTGACGAATGTATCCCCTGTATTGGAGCAAGCGGCGCAATCTTCGGTTTAATGGGGGCCTATTTGCTGCTATACCCGGGTGGACGTATTCGCACATTGGTATTCATCAGCATTATTCCTCTTTGGCCGCGGATTCGAGGCATCTGGGTGGCGCTGTACTTTCTTGGCATGCAGATTATCCCTGCCATTCAGGTGCTGATTGAAAAAGCGGATTACCGCATCAATTATTGGGCGCATCTTGGCGGGTTTTTCTCGGCCGTATTCATCCTGCTGTTTGTACGGCCCGCGGCTTACGCCCGCTATGTCAGCGATACGCTGGTTTAGCTTTGCTGGAATACAGGAAACAAAAAGAGCGAACCAGTTACGGCTCGCTCTTTTTGTTTGATTGCAGTTATTATCCGCCGGTCGGCAGACGCTTCTTCATTGTGCGCTCGAGGATATCCTCCTGCTCGCGTGAAACGTTGGATTTTGAACGCTTAACTTTGAAAGCTCTTTCCGCATTTGCTTTATTGAGGGCTTCCTGCCAGGCGATTTGCATGGCTGTCAGCTCGGGCTCTTTTTCCTCTTCCTGCTGAGGCAAATCTGAGTCTTCTTTTCGAGGGGCGCGCCTGCCAGTCTTTTTGTTTTCCTGTTTCGCAGGCTTGAATTCTTCGACTTCCGGCTCGAGAGCCTTTATGCTCAACTTGATCTGTTTCTTTTTGCGGTCGACTTCAAGTACTTTGGCTTCGACTTCATCGCCTTCCTTGACGATTTCGCCCGGTGTCTTGACGTAGCCATGGGCCAGCTCGCTGACGTGGACCATACCGGGGCGTTCGGCACCGATATCTACGAAGGCGCCATAGGTCTCGAGGCGCACAACCTTGCCCTTGACGACCATATCCGCTTGGATCTCTTTCCATTCGAGCGCCAGCGGCTCGATCATGGTAAGTTCGATGCGGTCCTTTCTGACGCGGCGAATCCAGACCTCCACAGTCTGGCCCTCTTTGACAACATCATCCACTTTATTGACAGGGTCCTTGCTCAATTGTGAGATGTGAATCACGCCCGGAATAGCCTGCCCCACGTCCACGAGTGCGCCCGCCAGAGTCGTTTTCAGCACTTTTCCATTTAATTTGGTTTTTGGCTCAAGCGTCGTTGCCGACGCGATATCAGGTGTCGTCATAATTTTGCTCCTACAGGTTTGTGATAATGCCAAGAATTAATTATACCTGTATGACAATCTTGCGTCAATGTGAAATATGTTTCAATTGGCTTTGAAAAGTCTTTGTAGGGTATGTACGTTGCGATAATGCTTCTTGATTTAGACGCATCCGATCCACCGCATCATACACAGGTCGCACTCCAATAATCTGGGTCAGACTTGACGATCACCCACAACCTGGTGTATAGTCACACAACTTTTGTAGTTTTCGGAAAAAAACAAGTGTAAATATGCATAATTTCGACAAAATCGACATAAGAATTGTCAATCTCCTGCTTGAAAATGGGCGGATGAGCGCTTCTGAGATCGCGCGGCGCATTGGAAATGTTTCGGAGCGCGCTGTCCGTTACCGCATCGACCGGATGGTGAGCGATGGGGTGGTACAGATCAGCGCAGTTGCCAGGCCTCAGGCATTTGGGCTGACCACCATTGCAGATGTTTGGCTGGAAGTGGAATCCGATCGCATTCTGGAGGTTGCGAAAAAGATGGCCGAATTCGATAACGTCAGTTATGTGGCGTGCGGGATCGGTCAGTCAGATGTCAGCATTCAGATCGTGGCCAAGGATACAACCGAGATCTACGAATTTGTCACGGATGTGGTTCGCAAAACCCCTGGCGTTCGCAAGACAACCACCTCGATCGTGCCGCTGATCATCAAGGATGTATATCAGTGGCGGGTGCCTGAAAGAATCGTACGGCAGATTTCTGAAAAAGAAATTTCCGCCTCATCAGATTAATTCACCTGGAGGGCATATATGTTTGGTCCCAAGACGCTTGCGCTGCAAAAACGTGCTCAGGAAATCATTCCGCTTGGTGTCAACTCAAATTTTCGCTTCTGGGGAGATAACATCACACCTTATGTTGAGAAAGCCAAAGGTGCTTATCTGTGGGACGTGGATGGCAGGAAATACATTGATTATCGGATGGCGTTCGGCCCGATCATTTTGGGACATTCCTACAATGAGGTCGATCAGAAGGTAATCGAAGAGATCCAAAAAGGGATTCTGTTTGCGATGACAGGTGAGCTTGAAATCGCGGTGGCGGAAATGATTACCGAGATGGCGCCCGCCGTGGAAATGGTCCGCCTGGCCTGTTCGGGCACGGAAGCGACCATGCACGCCATCCGGGTGGCACGTGCCTTCACCGGCCGCGATCTGATTTTGAAATTCGAAGGCAATTATCATGGGTTCCATGACCACACTTTGTGGTCGACCTACGCGCCCGTCGAAGCCTACGGCAATCGCCGCAGCCCAATTGCCGTTCCTGGGTCCTCCGGCATTCCAAAAACAATGCGCGAATTCATCATTACACTGCCCTTCAATGATTTTGAAGGATTCGAGCGGGTCATGCGATCGTATGGGGAACAGATCGCGGCCGTGATCACAGAGCCGTGTCAGGGGAACTGCGCGGCCATCAACCCGCAGCCCGGATTCCTCGAGCTGATTCGCAGCAAGACCGAAGAATATGGATGTGTCTTTATCCTCGATGAAGTAAAGACCGGCTTTCGGATCGCAAACGGTGGCGCGCAGGAGTATTACAACATCAAACCAGACCTTGCGACGTACGCGAAGGCTCTGGGCAACGGCTACCCGATCGCGGCCTTCGGCGGCAAACGCGAGATCATGTCCATCATTGGACAGGGAGTCGCACAGGGTGGCACGTACACGAACAACAAGCCGGGAGTGGCGGGAGCCTACGCAACGTTGAGTCTGCTCAAAACTAAGCCGATCCTCAAAACAATCGAGCAGCGCGGAAAGCGCCTCATGGATGGCTTGAAGGAAATCTTCGAAGAGAATGACATCCCGGCCGTCTTTACGGGCTATCCGGCGATGTTTTCCTTTTCCCTCGGCGTGGAGGCGGTGACCTGCCAACGGGATTGGGCGAAGAGTGACCATGCCCTGTATCTCGAGCTGGCAGAGAAAGCCATCGCGCGCGGCGTCATGCCTGACCACGACGCGCGTGAACCCTGGTTCCTGTGTTACGAACATAGTGATGCCGACATTGATGAGACGCTTAATGTCTACGCGGAGATCGTGAAAGAGGTAAAAGGTACACAGGTACACACGTAAGCAGGCAGGCAGGTGACATGTGTGTACTTGTCTACCCGTATATTCTCATGGAGATAATATGACCCATCTGACTGCAAAAGAAATTGTCGATCTAAATAAG
The DNA here is from genome assembly GCA_049697155.1 of Anaerolineales bacterium. Classification (GTDB taxonomy): domain Bacteria; phylum Chloroflexota; class Anaerolineae; order Anaerolineales; family Villigracilaceae; genus Defluviilinea. The sequence continues at coordinate 2,417 of JBAVVF010000656.1, read as the reverse complement.
GAATACACTTTCTATTCCTGGTCCAACCAGGGACAAGTGAACCCGATTCCCATGGTAAAGGCGGAAGGGGTTTACTTCTGGGATGCGGAAGGCAAGCGCTATCTCGATTTCGCCTCCCAACTCGTAAACACCAATGTCGGCCACCAGCACCCCAAAGTGGTCAAGGCCATCCAGGATCAGGCCGCGCAGCTGACCTTTGCCAGTCCCGGCATGGCTACCGAGCCGCGCGGGTTGTTGGGAAAGAAGCTGGCAGAGATCACGCCGGGCGACCTGAAGAAGACGTTTTTCACGCTGGGCGGCGCGGAAGCGAATGAAAATGCCATCAAGATCGCCCGTTTCTATACCGGGCGGCATAAAATTCTGGCGCGCTACCGTTCCTATCACGGCGCGACCCACGGTGCGATGGCATTGACCGGGGATTATCGCCGTCTGCCGGTCGAGCCGGCCATCCCGGGCGTGGTGCACTTCCTGGATCCCTACTGCTATCGCTGTCCATTCGGCTGGAGCGACGCGGAGGCCTGCGGTCGCCAGTGCATCAAGCATGTTGAGGAAGTCATCGAATATGAGGGCCCGGACCAGATCGCGGCCATCTTCATGGAGGGCGTGACCGGCACGAACGGGCTCATTATCCCGCCGGACGACTACTGGCCGCGCATGCGCGAGATTTGCGACAAGTATGGCATCCTGCTCGTCTCCGACGAGGTCATGAGCGGGTGGGGCCGCACCGGCGAATGGTTTGCCGTGGACAACTGGAATGTCGTCCCCGATATCATCACAACCGCCAAGGGGATTACCTCCGGCTATCTGCCGCTGGGCGCGGTGATCGTTCGTGAGAAGATCGCCAAATTCTTCGATGACAAAGTGCTCTTCGCCGGCCTGACCTACAACGGGCACGCGCTGGCCTGTGCTACTGCCCTGGCGACGATCGAAGCCTATGAAGAAGACAAGATTTTCGAGAATGCAAAGAAAGTTGGGAAGCATCTGGGCGCGCGCCTGGAGGACCTGAAGTCCAGGCATCCATCAGTGGGCGATGTGCGCTACATCGGCATGTTCTCCGCGCTGGAACTGGTGAAGAATCGCGAGACAAAGGAGCTCATGGATGTGACGCCTCTCAAGAGCTTCCTGATTTCCCACGGTCTGTACGTCTTCAATTTCAAGAATGTTTTGTTCGTTGTGCCGCCTCTGGTGATCACCGCAGAACAGCTGGATGAGGGCCTGGATCTGATCGATGAAGGTCTAGCTGAGCTCATGGATAAGCAAGTAAGTTAAAACGTTTAAAAGTTATAACGGCTCTGGAGACAACATGGAAATCCTGAACTACATCAATGGCGAGTGGATCAAGCCCAAGGTCAAAGAATACTTCGATGTCATCAATCCCGCCATGGGGATGGTCATTGCGAAAACACCGCTCAGCAGCAAAACGGATGTGGATGCCGCGGCAAAAGCTGCCAGCGCAGCGTTCCCGGATTGGCGCAGAACCCCTGTGCAGGACCGTGTGCAATATCTGTTCAAGCTGCGCGACCTTCTGCGAGCCAACGGTGATGAGATCGCCAGGCTCATCACGGACGAGTGCGGCAAGACGTTCGACGAGGCCAAGGCCGAAATGGTCCGGGCCTACGAGAACGTGGAAGTGGCCTGCGGCATGCCCATGATGATGAAGGGCGAATTGGTCGAGGACATTGCACCGGGCATCGACGAGCTGATGATCCGACAGCCGCTGGGCGTGTGTGCTACGATCGCGCCGTTCAACTTCCCCGGCATGATCGCCTTCTGGTATCTTCCGTACGCGCTCGCGGCCGGCAACACCTACATCGTCAAGCCGTCCGAGAAGGTGCCGATGACGATGCAGTTCATTTTCAAACTCATCGAGCAGGTTGGTTTTCCGAAGGGTGTCGTCAACCTTGTCAACGGCGCGAAGGATGCGGTGGATGGCATCCTCGAACATCCAGCTATCCGAGCCGTCACATTTGTCGGCTCGACGAATGTTGCCAGGTATGTTTACAGCACTGCGGCCGCGCACGGGAAACGTGTCCAGGCCCAGGGCGGGGCCAAGAATCCCGTCATCGTGCTGCCGGATGCAGACATGGAGATGGCGACGAAGATCGTGGCCGACTCCGCTTTCGGCTGCGCGGGACAGCGCTGCCTGGCCGTCTCGTTCGCGGTGACGGTGGCCGAGGCGCGCAATACGTTCACCGAGCTGATCTGCGACGCGGCTTCGACGCGCGTCGTCGGCTACGGCCTGGATGCTGGCGTCCAGATGGGACCGGTCATCAATGCCGCGAGCAAGGCCCGGGTCGAGTCGTTGATCGGACGCGGCGTCCAGGAGGGGGCCGCCATCCCCGTCGACGGGCGCGGGGCCTCGATCAAGGGCTACGAGGGCGGCTACTTCGTCCGGCCGACGATCCTTTCCGATGTGC
>JBAVVF010000655.1:0-21096 GCA_049697155.1 Anaerolineales bacterium | reverse complement strand
GGAAACAATTTTCCTGCGGCCCGATGCAGTTGCGCAGCCGGAAGTCAACCGGATCGTCGTCCAGTGTTTCGATCAGCTCATCCAGTGCGCACTCCAGGACAAACGTGGACTGTGCGGTGCCGAAGCCGCGGTACTGGCCGGACTTCGGTCCATTGGTGTAGATGCTGCGCGCCAGGACGTCTACAGCCTGCCAGCGGTACGCGCCCCCGGCTGCGGTGACGGCGTAATTCGAGATGAAGCGCCCGCCCCCATCATAGCCGCCGGTGTTGCAGTCGATGCGGGCATGGAAGCCGGTCAGCTTTCCTGCGCCCGTCGCGCCCAGTCTGCATGTCACGTGGTAGGGATGCCGCTTGGGAGTCGCCTCGAACACCTCCTCACGCGAATACACCAGGCTGACCGGTTCGCGGATGAGGTAGGCCGCCAGCCCAACTGCCAGGAACGGCCAGGGATCCTGCTTGCTGCCGAAGCTTCCGCCTGTGGGAGGCACTTTGACCCTAATCTTGTCCTGCGGCACGTTCAGCATTTCGGCGATGTAGCGCTGCTGGTTGTGAGGCTGGTGCGTCCCGCCGATGACGGTGACGCGGCCGGCTTCGTCGATCAACCCCAGCAGCGCCTCACGCTCCATGGCGACATGCTCGATAAAGGCGGTTTCGAAGATTGCCTGCAGCACATGATCGGATCCGGCAAAGGCTGCCTGCAGGTCTCCATGCTCGACCTGGAACCTGGATAGCTCATTTCCCTGGCCGGCAATGTGAAGCGCGCCGGGTTTGAGGGCTTCGTCCATGTCGAAGGTATGGGGCAAGGGTTCGAGATCGAGCACGAGCGCGTCACGTGCCGCCTCGGCCTGCTCCAGGCTTTCCGCGACGATCAGGGCAATCGGCGCGCCCTTCATCCGCAGAGTATCGCCAATCTTCGTCAGGAGAGGTTCTTCGAGGCTGTAATCCGGGAATCCATTAACACCGGGGATGTCCGCCCAGGTGATGATGCGTCTCACGCCCGGCAGCTGTGCAGCGCGGGAAGCGTCGAGACCGCGCAGGTGTGCATGATGATAAGGACTCCGCACGACCTTGATGCAGAGTGTGCCCGACACTTTCATGTCTTCCACGTATTGGGTTTGGCCGGTCACTTTGCCGAGCGAATCGGCGCGCAGGGCGCTGCCGCCCAATGGCAGTGCCTGCTCGCGATCCTCGTGTGCCAGATGGTTTTTCAAAGACATGGCTGCCTCAAGCGGGGAGTCCTGTGCGCTCGGGGAAATGGCATGCCACGAGGTGTGTCGGATCCAAATTCTCTTTCAGGATCGGCGCCTCCATACAGCAGCGCTCCTGCACGTAGTGACAGCGCGTATGGAAGGGGCAACCGGATGGCGGGTTGCGTGGGCTGGGAATCTCTCCTTTGAGGGTAATGTGTCTGCGCTGCTCGCGCAGGTCCGGATCCGGCAGGGCGACGGCAGACATCAGCGCCTCCGTGTAGGGATGTTTCGGCTGTGTGAATAACGTGGATGTTTCGCCGACCTCCACAAGCTTTCCCAGGTACATCACCGCGACCCGGTCGGCGATGAAGCTGATGATGTTGAGATTATGGGTGATCAGGATATACGTCAGACCGAGCCGTTCGCGCAGGTCTTTCAACAGGTTCAGGATCCCTGCGGCCACAGACACGTCCAGTCCGGAGGTCGGTTCGTCCGCGACCAGTAGGGAGGGGTTCAAGGCCAGGGCCCGCGCGATCCCGACCCGGCGCGCCTGCCCGCCCGAAAGCTGGTGCGGATACTTGTCGGCCTGTTCGGACGACAGCCCCACCATCTCCAGCAGCTCATCCACCTTTTGCGATCTGTCCGCATCGATGCCGTGGATCCTGAACGGCTCCATCAACAGCTGCGCGACGGTCTTGCGCGGGCTCAGGCTGGAGATTGGATCCTGGAAGATCATCTGCATGTGGGCGCGCAGCGGCCGAATTTTGTATTGAGGCAGGCCTGTGATGTTGTTGCCATCCACGCCGATCTGGCCAGATGTAGGCTGCTCGAGCCGCAGGATCGTCCGTCCAAGGGTGGTCTTGCCGCAGCCACTTTCCCCGACCAGGGCCAGGCTTTCGCCGCGATAGACCGCGACATCGACGCCGTCAACGGCGCGCACCAATCCCTGTTCTTCACCCAGGATTTTCCCGAGCCAGCCGATCGTATCCCTGTAATGGACCTTCACCTGTTCGGCATCGACGATCCTGGTTGCTGAAGGAGTTGCCCGGGCTGGAGCGAAACCGGTGTTTGGAAAGTGATCGGATGCAGGAGAAGGCAATGAAGGTGACATTCCCTGCCAACCCTGCAGGTAGGCATGGCACAACACGCTTTGCGCTCCAATATGAGCCAAAGCCGGTTCCTGTGTAAAGCAGGCGGACTGGGCCAGATCACAGCGCGGAGCAAACTTGCAGCCGATCGGCAGTTCCTTCAGGCTTGGCACCCGGCCGCGGATCGTGATGAGGCGTTCCACCTGCATCTGGTGCGATGGGTGCGAGCGCAGTAACGCCTGGGTGTAGGGATGCAGCGGCTTCTTGAATACGTTGAAGATGTCGCCGGTTTCCACCACGTTCCCGGCGTACAGCACCACCACGTGATCGCACAACTGTGCCACGATCCCCAAATCATGGGTAATATAGAGGATGGAAGTTTGCAACTCGTCGCGCAGCCCGCGGATCAGGTCCGTGATCTGCGCTTCGAGCGTCACATCCAGGGCAGAAGTCGGTTCGTCGGCGATGAGCAGCGCCGGGTTGGATTGCAGTGCCTGGGCGATCATGATCCGCTGCAGCATGCCGCCCGAGAACTGGTGAGGGAAGTTTCGAATGCGCTTGGCCGCGTCGGGGATGCCCACCCGGTTGAGCATGTCGATGGCCCGCAGGCGTGCATCGCTGCGACTGATCGGCCGGTCACCCGGCGGATGGGCCAAGATGGCGTCGACCATCTGCTGCTCGATGCTGAAGACCGGATTCAGGCTGGTCATCGGATCCTGAAAGATCATGGAAATGTCGCGGCCGCGCAGCCGGCGCATTTCATCCTCGCTCAGACCGCGCAGATCGCGACCCTTGAATAAAAGCTGACCGTCCGAGATCTCCCCGTTTGGCGGCAGCAGGCGCATCAGTGCGGAAGCAATCGTGCTTTTCCCGCAGCCCGATTCGCCAACCAGGCCAACGATCTGTCCGCGCTTGACCTCGAAATTGACATTCCGGATGGCCGTGAGCGTGGCCTGGCGGGTCTGGTATTTTATTTCCAGGTTGACAGCTTTGAATGTCACTTCCATCACAACCCCCTCGTTCCGGACAAACGTGGGTCGAGCACGTCACGCAGCGCCTCACCGAATAACGTAAAACCGAGCGTGGTCAATGCCAGGGTCAGTCCTGACCACAGGATTGGCCATTGGGATTCGAAGATATGGTTGAAGCCTTCGGAAAGGATCGCGCCCCAGCTTGGCGTGGGCGGACGCACGCCCATGCCCATGAAGGATAGTCCCGCTTCGAAGGTGATGACCCAGGGCAGGTCCATCGCCGCCAGGAGCAGGGCCGGCGCGATCACGTTTGGCAGGATGTGTGAGAACAGGATCGACCGGTTGCGCGCCCCCAAAGAGCGTTCCGCTTCCACGTAGGCCTTCTCGCGGACGGAAAGGGTCTGGGCGCGGATGACCCGGGCATAGTTGGGCATCCAGGTCAGCCCGATCACGATGATCACATTGGTCAACGATGGTCCCAAAAGCGCCAGAATAGCCAGTGACAACATGATCGATGGAAATGCCTGAAGCATGTCCATGAAGACCACAATAATGTTGTCCACAATCCCTCCGGCATAACCGGCGATCAATCCCAGGAAGATCCCCGCGATCAGTGCGATCCCCACGGAGGGGATGGCCGTTCCGAAGGCAATCCGGGAACCGTACACCAGGCGGGAAAAGATATCCCGGCCGATATGATCCGTGCCCAGCCAGTAGCTGGTTGAAGGTCCCTGCATCCGGTTCGGGATGTCCTGCCGGGCATAATCGTAGGGAGCGATCAGCGGCGCAAACAGGACGGCAATGACGAACGCCAGCACGATCACAAAGCCGACCACTCCCAGCGGCTGCCTGAGCACATCCCCGAGGACGGGCAGCCGGTCAAGCGTCTTTTGGATGGCATTGGTCGGTCTCTCGATATACTGCATGATCAACCCTGCCTTTTGTTCAGCTGGATGCGGGGATCCAGATATGTGTACACCAGGTCGGCAACAAAGTTTGCCAGGATGAACAGGACGGCCACGATCAGGACCCCGGCGCGGACCAGCGGGTAATTGCGCACCTGGATTGCGTTATAGATCAGCAGCCCCATGCCGGGCCGTGTGAAGATGATCTCCACAAACACCGCGCCGCCCATCAGGCTTCCCAACCCGACGCCCAGGACAGCGACCGTTGGAATAAGGGCATTCTTGAGAGCATACCGATATCGGACCAGTCTTTCGGAAAGACCGGCGGCCCGGGAGGCACGGATGTAGGTCTCGTTCAGCACCTCCAGCAGGCTCGTGCGCACCAGGCGGCTCAGGTATCCAATCCATGTGATCGCCAGGGCGACGGACGGCAGGATCAGGTGGCGTACATAATCCGAGAGGTCTTCGGTCTCGCCGATGCCCATGGCAGGTAAGACATGCAGCTCGACAGCAAAGATGAGAAGCAGGAACAAGCCCGCGACATAGGATGGGATCGTCGTAAAGGAGATGGACAGGATGGCCAGAATCCGGTCGATGAGCGAGTTGGGATGTGTGGCGGAGTACACGCCCATCGGGATGCCAATAAGTATGGCCAGGCTGAGACTTGAGACGGCCAGGATCAGGGTGTGCGGCAGCGCGCTGGCGACAAGCTTGTTGATGGGTACGCCGGTCACGGCATCCGTGCCGAGGCTGCCGCGCAGAAGGTTCAAAATGAAGTTGCCGACCTGCACATACAGGGGCTTATCCAGGTCCATCGCCTCACGCATCTTTTCGATCAGAGCCGGGGTGGCGCGCGGACCGAGGATGGTAGTGGCCGGATCGCCCGGTACGATGTGCACCAGCAGCGATAGGAAAACCACAACCAGCAGTAATACCAGGACCGTCATCAGGATGCGCTTGATAATGTAGACGGACATCGAAAGTTATCCTCGGACAGGCTCAGATTTCATCAAATACTCCCGTCATTGCGAGCCGCCCGTTCTTGTAGAGGCGCAAGACGTTGCACCCCGGCGGCGAAGCAATCTCATATGAAGTTCATGCCTGCAAACTGTACATGAGATTGCTTCCCGAAGGCTCACAATGACGGAAAATCATTCGACAGGCCCCGGCCTGAACCAGGGCCTGCCATGTGTAGAAGGTTATTGTCCTGCAAACTCGCGCAGCATGGGCGACAGCCCGCCAGGGTAGATGACTACCTTGACGTTCGGCTTGGAAACATACACCTGCGGCACGTTGGTGACGAAGATGGAGATCACATCGGCGTCCCACAGCTGCTGCATCTGAACGTACAGCGGCTCGCGTGCGGCAGTATCGATGGTCTCAATTCCCTGTTGGTGCAGGGCGTCGAACTCTTCGCTGCACCAGCGCATCCAGTTCCAGAGATCGACCTGATCGCAGGTGAACCACATGCTCGACCAGGCCGGCTCGGGTGCCACGGACGAATATCCAACCGCGAACAGCTCGAGCTCCTTGTCCTTGCCGTCTGAACCGTAGGACCAGAACGTGCTGGAATCCAGCGGGTCGAGGGTGACATTGATGCCCACTTCCTGCAGATTCTGCTGGACGACCTGGGCCCAGGTATTGTACTCGTCGGTATTCTCGTATGTCATCTTCAGGTCAAGGGATGTGAGGTTGGCCTTGGCCAGGAACTCCTTGGCCTTCTCGACGTCGCGCTCATAGACAGGCGCATCCTTCCAGTACCCGAGCGTTCCCTCGGGGATGAGGGCGTTGGCACGCGGCGCCTTGTCGTTGTAGGCGGCGGCCAGAATGCTGGGAACATCGATGCCGTAGCGGATGGCCTGCCGGACGTTGATATCCTGCAGTTTGGGATGCTCGACGTTCATGCCGATCCAGTTGTAGGCGGTGGAGGGGATCAGCGCGACGGCGAAAGCCGGGTCCTCCTGGAACTTATCGGACGAGGACAGCGAGATGCCGCTGAAATCCAATTCACCGGCCTGCAGGGCCACTTCCGCGGCCTTGTCGTCGTCCACGGGGATCAGGCGGATTTCATCATAATAGGCTTGCTCACCCCAGTAGTCCGGATTGCGCTGGAGGACGATCTCCTGCTTGGGGGTCCATTCCGCGAAGAGGTAGGGACCCGTGCCCACCAGGTCGGTCTTGACCTTGTCCGGGCCGGCTTCCTCATAGAACTTCTTGCTGACGATCAAACCGGAAGTCATGGGCAGGACCGAGGTCCAGAGGGTGGCCTGCGGTTTCTTGAAGATAAGCTTTCCGGTGTAGTCATCGACGATCTCGACGTGATCCAGGGAGGACCAGTCGTCGGCGTAGGCCGGCTTGGGGTCAGGGACCAGGAAGCGTTCGTAGGAGTATTTCACATCCTCGGTGGTGAGCTCGCCGTAGCCGCGCTGCCATTGAACGCCCTTGTGCAGGGTGAACTCAATGGTCAGGCCATCCTCGGATACCTTGTAGGATTCGGCCAGCTGGGGTTCGAGCTCGCCGGCGGCGTTGTAGCGGAACAGGCCTTCCAGGACAGTTCGAGTGATCGTATCTTCCACGGCTCCAGTGACATTGGCTGTGTCCAGGTTATTGATATCCCGGACGAGGCGAACCTTGAGAACCTTTGGACCCGTGTCGGCGGGTTCAGAAACTTCGGTGGGAGCCTCGGTCGCCTCGCCGGCAGGAGCTTCTGTCGTCTCCTCCTCCTTGATCGGGGCAGGCGTGGCCTGGGGTGTGCAGCTTGCCAGCAGCATGCTGACGGCCAGGATCAGGCTCAACAGGAACCAGAGATTCCTTTTCATATTCATGTGTGAATCCTTTCTCTTCATCTCGCTTGCTGAATTTACGTGCAGATTACAACGGACAGGCTTCCATGAAAAGATTGCTGATGTGTCGTTCTCCTTTCCTTCATTGAATATTTCCTACACCATCTCTCTGCGGATCTTGCGCGTCCAGCTCTTCGTGAACACCCGGACCTGACCCTCGTACGCGTCGAGGATGTTGGTCAGGTGGAAGTGCTCCGGGTCACTGGTCATCATGCTGGATGTTTCGACGCGGGTTTGCCAGTCCCCGCGGCTGATCTCGATCTGACGCGTACACTCGACGCGCGCCGAGTTGGGTTGTCCTTCCACGATGGAGAATTTATTTATGATCACGCTGTCGTAGATGATGCCGTTCGAAAGCCGGTTGCGGCCGTCATCGATCCGGTCGACCATTTGCAGCTGATGTTTGGTGACGTCATAGGTAAAAGTGCGGGTCGCGTCCTCAGGCCGCAGGCTTTGATATTCCAGCATCGGCGCGCCTTCGGGCGGATCGAACGGCGCCAGAGATTCGTCCAGCTCGCCCGGCGCTCGGACAGGCAGGACCAACCTGCTCCGGCGGCCCGTGTGAACCGTCAACCGGACAGGGACCGGCGACGGCCAGGCGTGCGGCCAGTAGGTGGGCGAGATCGCCACCCGCCAGCGATGTCCCGGGGTCAGGCGGTGCGCGGCGGCGTTGAGCTGCACGCTGACCTGGTAGACCTGTCCTGGCTCGAGCGGCTCGGGGTGTTCGTGACCGCCGCGGTGGGTGAGGTTGAGCAGTCCCCAGCTGACGAGGCGCGAAGCCCCGTCCGGGGCCACGTCGCACAGGCGTACAGCCAGCAGGGCGTCCGGCTGATCTACGGAGAGACTAATTTCCAGTTTAGGGAAGCCTAAGATTTCGAGAGGTTCGGTCAATGGGGCGGAGGTAAAGCAGAGCGAGAGCCCGTCGTCGGCGCGCTGATCGACCGGCAGGCCGAACTTGTTGCCGTACGGGCACCAGACTCCGGCCGTCGAGCCGTTGAGCTGCGTGCCGAGTAAAGTGACCTCGCCATCCGAGTCCGGCCCTTCGGCCAGAACGCCGTCGCCGAGGAAAAGGTTCGTCAAGGTGGCGGCCGGCGGCCAGCACGTTTCGGCAATCCAGCGACCGGGCCACTCTGGTTCCAGCGGCCGCGGCGGCACGGCTTCCGGCATCCAGACTCGCAGCATGGGCTCGTCCATGATGCCCGTGTCGATGTCCTTCAGCCAATGATCCCACCAGCGCAGGCTCTCCTGCAGGAAGCCGATGGCCGGATGAGGCACCGCCGTGTGCGGGTACGAATGCGACCAGGGGCCGATCAAGCCCTTGCGCGGCACTGACAGGTGTTCCAGCAGGCGCGGCACCGCATTAGTGTACGGGTCCGTCCAGCCGCCGACAGCATAGACGGGGCAGGCGATATTGCCATAGTTTTCGTCCACGGAGCCCTGTTTCCAGAAGTCGTCCCGCTGCTGGTGGCTGAGCCAGCTTTCAATGAAGGGAGGCGTGTTTTCAAGGCGCTGGAACCACATCTCGCGCCAGCGCTCCCCGACGTGCTCGGGGTCAGGGGGAAGCCCGTTGTAGGCGAACATGATCGAAGCCCAGTTCAGCATGTCGGAGCCGAGCACGCAGCCGCCCATGTAGTGACAGTCGTCGGTGTAGCGGTCGTCGGTGGAGCAGACGGTGAGGATGGCTTTCAGCGCGGGAGGTCGATGCGCCGCGACCTGCAGGCTGTTGAATCCGCCCCAGGAGATCCCCATCATACCCACCCTGCCTGTGCACCAGGGCTGGCGGGCAATCCAGGCGATCACCTCCAGGGCATCTGCCTGTTCCTGCGGCAGATACTCATCGAGGAGCAGCCCATCCGAATCCCCGCTGCCGCGCATATCGACCCGCACACAGGCATAGCCGTGACCCGCGAAGTATTCGTGGATGACCCGGTCCCGGATCGCCGTTCCATCGTTCTTGCGATAGGGCAGATACTCCAGAATGGCAGGGACCGGATGCTCTTCCGCGTCAGCAGGCATCCAGAGACGCGCGGCCAGCCGTACACCATCCGAGAGCGTAATCCAGGTGTTCTCGATCAGCTTGACCGGATGAGGAAATGTAACAACGGTCCTGTATTTCGGTAATGTCTTCATGGTGTCATCCCGAGTTACATATTGAATTGGAAGGCTTGAAATCACATGCCGAAGCGGATCAGGGTGACTTCATGCCAGGCCGAATCGTCTCAAGATCGCTTGGTGTAGAACCGGTAAAGTATGGATGGATTTTTTCGCTTCTGGGGAATTGATGTCATAAGACAGCATTGCCAGGCACTGGATTGCGGTAACGAAGCGATATTACAGTTAAGCCAAGGGTTTAAGATGAACATGCCTGACAAATGAGTCGGATGAAATATACCACCGAAAATTCAACATGGCAATTACAGGGTTTACGTGCGGGGGAATCGAGGATGAAAATTTGGTTTTTCAGGATAAAATTCGTACCGCCTGCCACAAAGCCGGTAAAACTGAAGAAATAGTTTTGCGTATGGAATGGTGTGGGAAAGATGATGACTCGCGCCGGGCGCGAAACTGGAGTAGTGAATGAACAATATGCTGGCAATCGAGGTTCTGGACCTTCACAAATCCTTTGGCGAGACTCAGGCTGTCCAGGGTGTCAGCTTCGAGGTAAAGCAGGGCGAGATTTTCAGCCTGCTCGGCCCGAACGGGGCCGGAAAGACCACAACGATCTCGATGCTGTCCTGTTTGCTGCGGCCCGACAAGGGCGACGCGCGCGTGATGGGCCATTCCATCAGCGCGGACGGCATGGGAGTCAAGTCAGTGCTGGGGGTGGTGCCGCAGGAGATCGCTTTGTACGAAGACCTTACGGCCCGCGAGAACCTGACGTTCTGGGGCAAGATGTACGGCCTGCGCGGCCCGGCCCTCAAGTCACGGGTGGGCGAGGTGCTGGAGGTAATCGGCCTCAGCGACCGCGCCAATGAACGGGTGGGCAAATATTCGGGCGGGATGAAGCGGCGTGTCAACATCGGGCTGGCGCTTCTGCACAAACCCAAAGTCATTTACATGGATGAGCCGACGGTTGGCATCGACCCGCAGTCGCGGCGCAACATTCTGGACAGCGTCGTGACGCTGAAGGACCAGGGCATGACCGTCCTTTACACGACCCACTATATGGAAGAGGCGCAGGAACTTTCGGACCACATTGCGATCATGGATCACGGCAAGATGGTGGCCTGCGGCACGCACGACGAATTGGTGAAGCTGGTCGGGCAGCAGACGCGTATCGACCTGAAGGTCAATGTGCCGGCGGCCAGAGTTTTGGATCCCTGGCGCAGGATCAAAGGGGTGGCACATATCTCGGAGGAAGAAGGGCAGATCAGCGTGCTTGCGGGCGACAGCAACCTAGTCCTGCCGCAGTTGTTCGAGGTGGCCACGCAGTCCTCGGCCCGGATCACCTCGGTCGACATCCGTGAGCCGAACCTGGAGGCCGTGTTCCTGCATCTGACCGGCCACGCGCTGCGAGACTAAGTACCAGGTGTTAAAGTGTCAGGTGTCAGGTTGATACCTGCTACCTGACACCTGGTACCTGACACCTGACACCTGACACCGGAAATCAACATGAAAATCATCGACATTGCTCTCAAAGATCTCACGCGTTCCTTCCGTAGTGCGTTTGCGGTCATCTTTATGTTTGTTGTGCCCCTGCTGGTGACGGGCATGTTCTACTTTATGTTTGGCAATGTCGCGGCAGGCGGCGAGTTCAACCTGCCTCAGACCAGGGTGATCATCGCCAATCTGGATGAGGGCGGACCGAAGTTCCAGGTCAACCCGAAGAACATCCCCGGGGGAAAAGAGGCCAAGACAATGGGCGACCTGGTTGTGAGCATTCTCGAAAGTGAGGATATGACCGACCTGATCGAGATCTCGTTCGTCTCGGACGCCCAGGCTGCGCGGTCCGCCGTCGACAGTCAGCAGGCCCAGGTTGCGATCATCATCCCGCCGGACTTCTCCGAGCAGTTCGCGGACATCGAAGAGGGGAAGGCCGTCATCGAGTTTTATCAGGATCCGACCCTGACACTTGGTCCGGCCATCATGCGCTCCATCATGAACCGCTTTCTGGATGGCATGTCTGGCGTCAAGATTGCCGTGAATGTATTCCTGGATGAAGCCGATTCATCCAGCTACGCGATGGCAGGGCAGGTTGTGGAGCAATACCTCGATACTTCCGTGGCGCTGAGCGATGATCTGACCGGAGAGCTGCTGGATGTGCGCGCGCCGTCCGGCACGGAGCAGAGCGAAGAGGAAGAAAGCCAGAATGTCCTGCTGGGGATTGTCGGCCCGATCATGGGAGGCATGATGGTCTTCTATGCCTTCTACACGGGCGCATCCACGGCCCAAAGCATCCTGACGGAGGAGGAGGAAGGTACACTGCCGCGCCTGTTCACCACACCCACGCCCCAGGCCACCATCCTGACCGGGAAGCTCCTGTCTGTGTTCCTGACCGTGGGTATGCAGGTGGTGGTGCTGCTGATCGCGGCCCGACTGATCTTCAAGATCCAGTGGGGCGGTTTTCTATCGATCGCCCTCGTCGCAGCAGGGATCATCTTCAGCGCAGCCTCGTTTGGAGTCTTCGTCAATTCATTTTTGAAGAATACCAAACAGGCCGGCGTGTTGTTTGGATGGGTGCTGACGGTGACCGGTATGCTTGGCATGATCAGCATCTTCGGGATGAATTCCCCTGGCGCAGCGCGATTGGGAGATACGGTCTCACTCCTCGTGCCTCAAGGCTGGGCGATCCGCGGCCTGATGCAATCCATGAACGGGGAACCGCTGACTGCCATACTGCTCAGCGTCCTGGCCATGCTGGTATGGACCGCCGTTTTCTTCAGCGTGGGTGTGCTGAGGTTTAATAGACGATATGTGTAAAACGCCGGTGGTCTCGATACGTAAGGACCTCGCTGTTTGAAGCTCGGCGCCGCTACTCAACCACCGTAGTTGGCAAGAAACCAAGAGAACACTATGATCCGTATTCTAGACATCGCACTCAAAGATCTGATGCAATTATCCCGTGATTTCAAGACCTTCATGTTTCTGCTGATCATGCCGATCATCTTCACGTTCCTGTTCGGGTATGCCTTCGGCGGCTTCAGCAGCGGAGACTCCGACTCGCGCCTGCCGGTAGGTTACCTCTCGCAGGATGGCAGTTGGGTGACGGACTCGCTCCACGACCTGTTGGATGATTCGGAGGTGATCGGGCTGGATGAAAGCATCTTTCACTCTCTGGCGGACCTCGAAAAGCTGGTCGCGGATGGGGATCTGGCGGCCGCCATCATCGTCCCGGACGGATATGGCAAGGCTCTCTTAAAGAACAGGGAAGCTCGCCTCATCGTCATCGCCGATACAAGTACCGAGGCATGGGTAACCATCGAGGCGGAACTTCTGGCGCTTGCCAGCCGGCTGGATAGTGCCGTCCGCACCGCGACCATCATCGAGCAGATTGACTCGCAGCGAATGCCATTCGATTATGCCTTCGAACAGACTCTGTCAGCCTGGGGTGACCCCCCCATTGCCATCACTGAAACGACCAGCCTGGCCGTGAAAAAGGCCGGCGGCCAGAGCTCGGCGCTGGCCCACACCGCTCCGGCCATGATGCTTCAGTTTGCGATCGCTGGGCTGTTGACCGCAGCGCAGGTCATCGTCACGGAACGCAAGTCCCGCACCCTGCAGAGGCTCCTGACCACGGCCACGCGCCGGATCCATATCGTCGTTGGGCACTATCTGGCAATCTTTTCGCTGATCTTTGTGCAATTCCTGATCCTGATCACTTTTGCCCAGGTTGCATTGAAAGTGGATTACCTGCGAGTGCCGGCAGCTACTCTGCTGGTGGCGTTCAGTGCGGCACTATGCATTTCGGGGCTGGGGCTTTTGATCGGTATTCTGGCGCGCAGTGAGGAACAGGCCATTGTCTTTTCTCTGATCCCTATGTTCGTGTTTTCCGGCCTGGGCGGGGCCTGGGTCCCGCTGGAATTTACCGGTGCAGCCTTCCAGACAATCGGCCATCTGTCACCGGTTGCCTGGGCGATGGATGGATTCGAAAACATCTGTGCACGCGGGCTGGGATTCGAATCGGTGCTGCTCCCGGCAGCTGCCCTGACGGGCTATGCGGTGTTATTCTTCAGTCTGGCAGTTTGGAGATTGAACACCTCCCAGGAAAAATAAGGGCGTGCAGATTTCATGGAGTTTCCCTCACCCGAGCTGTGTGTACAATAAGTGCTCGTGCGTAGTGCATTGCATCACCCGTTTGCAAAAATCTCAAAAAGTCACTTGTAAAAAGGAAATAATTTATGAAATCGCC
Source organism: Anaerolineales bacterium (assembly GCA_049697155.1). Taxonomy (GTDB): domain Bacteria; phylum Chloroflexota; class Anaerolineae; order Anaerolineales; family Villigracilaceae; genus Defluviilinea. The sequence continues at coordinate 7,751 of JBAVVF010000655.1, read as the reverse complement.
TGTTCGGCCTCGAACCCCATCCCTTATCGAACGTTACGCTGATAACCCGATCCTGACGGCAGCGGACTGGCCCTATCGAGCCAACACCGTTTTCAACCCTGGAGCAACTTTGCTTCAGGATGGCACAACTCTGTTGCTTTGCCGCGTGGAGGATATGCGCGGGCATTCTCATCTGACAGTTGCCCGTTCCAAAGATGGGATCTCCAACTGGGAAATTGATCCTGAGCCTACTCTGGCGCCGGACATCCAAAACCACCCGGAAGAATTGTGGGGGGTCGAAGATCCACGGATCACGTATGTGCCTGAATTGGGACAATATGCCGTCTTGTATACTTCCTATTCACGCGGCGGACCGGGCGTTTCGATGGCACTGACGAAGGATTTCCGCACCTTTGAACGGCTGGGTGTGGTGATGTCGCCCGAGGATAAGGATGCTGCCCTCCTCCCGCGCCGGATCAACGGGGAGTGGGCCCTGATCCACCGTCCGGTCGGTTTCATGGGCGCGCACATGTGGATTTCATTCTCCAACGACCTTAAGCATTGGGGCATGCACAAGCTGATGCTCGAAGCGCGCCGCGGCGCCTGGTGGGACGCCAATAAGATTGGTTTGTGCAATCCGCCCATCGAGACGCCGCGCGGCTGGCTGGTGGTCTACCATGGCGTGCGCAACACTGCGGCCGGTGCCATCTATCGTCTGGGGCTGGCCCTCTTTGATCTGGAAGCCCCGGAGGTCTGCCTGATCCGGGGGGACGAATGGGTCTTTGGCGCTGAAAAGGATTATGAACTGGTTGGTGATGTGGGCAATGTAGTCTTTCCCTGCGGTCATACCGTCCTGCCTGATGGAGACACATTGCGCCTGTATTACGGTGGGGCGGATCACTGTATTGCGCTGGCAACTACGCGTATCAGCGCGCTTTTGGACTGGCTGGATACCTTTGGCCGGCGTTATGTTGTTCGACGGCAGGGAGAAGATGGGCCGGAAACCTATCTCAATCATGAGGAATGAGGATAAATGGACATGCGGCAGACTATGTCTGACGCAATGTTTACTACAAGTTATCTTAAAAATACCTTTTCGTCATTCCCCTGAAGGGGACGATGTGCGAGGAGGGTATTCTACCCGACGAAGCAATCTCACGCACATGTTCATAAGTAATTTTGTATGAGACACCTGCGCCCACCGTGATGGCGCTCTGGCGCTATCATGCGGTGTTGTTTCGCTTCGCAGGGCAACGTACGCCCCCTTCGGTCGTAATGACGGTGCTAAGGATATTTTTGAGACCGGTTCTACTGTTTTCTTAGAGAGAATTAACTACCACTCACAACCCGGCGTTGTGCTGAGATTTGCCGATTTGCCGATTTGCTTGTACATGGTTACGTTTGTGAATGGTTCGCCCAGGATGCCGTCGTGGATGGCCCACGATCGCAAACGGATGCTGTTCACCACCTCGAACGAGCGGAATGGATTTGAGCTCCCCAGCCTTTGATGGAGCTCGCCTCCTTCCTGGAACCCGGCGTGGATCGCCTCCATCCTGCGTTTCCCCATCTGATAGGAGAATCCATAGCGCTCGAAGATGACTGCGTTGTGGTAATACAGCGGCTCGATGTAGTACATGTCGTGACCCAGGTAGGTAAGGAAATCCTCGAAGGCCGTCGTGGCGGGCTGCAGCAAACGTAATCCGCGTCGCACCTGTCCGGGCGCAAGCCCGGCTTCCATGGCAGCCTGCTCTGCCTCCATATTTCGTTTGAGCGTACCGAAGCGGGTGGCAGAACCATCCGGCATTTTATCGACGTCAAAGCGCGGCACTTCGGGGTCGTTGAGAATGTAAAGCAGCACATGTATCTGTCCATTCAGCGTGTCGGTGAGATGGGCATACAGGATGGGATCCTGAAAACCAGCCTGGTGATAAAGGCACATTTCCACGTCGCTGGAACCGGACGCGAACTTGAACTGCAATAGCTCCTCGTTCTGCTCCAGCTCAGGCAGGTTGAATTTGTCGATTAGTTCCCTGGGAATGTAGCGTGCGTAAATTGCCCGTTTTTCATGTTCAGGGAGCTTATTGATGCCGCCGATGGTTGATGGTCTCATAGTTTTGTAGTTTGGTGATTGGGCATTTTCGTAGTTGGATAGTTTTGTGGTTGAGTGGTTTCCGACCTATTGAACTACCAAACTATCGAACTACCTGACTCTTGACTCGCGCTCCGCACTGCGGGCTTCGTCGCGTTTGGCGATGGTGGCGCGTTTGTCGTAGGCCTTCTTGCCTTTGGCCAGGGCGATCTCGATCTTGGCGCGCCCGTCCTTGAGATAGACCCGGGTCGGGACGACGGTCATGCCTTTTATGCGGATACTATTCCACAATTCGCGGATCTGCTTTTTGTGCAGGAGCAGACGTCTGCGGCGCCGGGGTTCGTGGTTAAAGCGGTTGGCCTGTTCGTAGGGGGCAATATGTGCTTCGACCAGCCAGGCCTGCTCGCCGTTTTCAATGTCGACGTACGATTCCTGGATGCTTATCTGTCCGGCGCGAATCGACTTGATCTCGCTGCCCTGCAGAACCAGGCCAGCTTCAAACCTCTCGAGCAGAAAATACTCGAAACTTGCCTTGCGGTTGGTCGCTACCACTTTGACATTTTCAGCCATACCGATTCATTTTACCGCACTCTGCAGTCCGGACTCCTAACCCCATTTCAATATATAGATTGCCGCAACCAGGCGCAAAAGGCCAAACACGATGAGGGCGGCTGCCAGTCCAAGGACATCTGCTACGACGGGTCCGCCGAGGGAACCGATCAGTACTGAGGCGTTCAGGATGATCGTGTACCAGGCCAGATGAGATGGCCGGTCATGGGCAGGGATATGCTCGAGCATGTAATTCGCGAATGAGCCTGAGATAAATGCAAAGCCAAGTCCACCGATCAGGGAGACTCCATAGAAATGAAGGGCATTCGTTGAAACGGCAAGCAGGATCGGGTAGAAGGCGAGCCCGGCCACACTCCAGCCCGTGAGATTTTTGTTGCCAAGCTTTTGTGCTAATTTCCTGATCTGGGTCGAGCCGATCAAAACAGTCAGGTAGAAAAGAGCAGTTCCGATCCCAAGGTTATCATCGGTGAGCTGCAGGACGCGTACGTTGTAGATGGGAAAGATAGGGATGGGCAGGTATTGTGTCAAATGGAAGGCGAACAGTGCCAATAGAACAGTCCGAAAAGGCGTCTTCCAGATATCCATGCGGAGGCTGGCGGCCAGGTTTCGGGGCGATGGCGCCTCCTTGACAGGATCCTTTTCCGGCTGAGGCGGAACGAGAGTCATCTGTGAATCTGTCTGAACAGGTCTGACAAAATACAGGTGGAAGGTGCTCATTGCTCCGCCCAGGGCCCCAATCACAAAAACGATCTGATAGCCTGTCGGGAAGTGAACAGTATTCAGGATGTAGCCGCTCAGGAGCGAAGTCAGCATGTATGTGATCGAGAGCGTGATGTTGCGCATGCCTGCCACGTGAGCGCGGTACTCGCTGGGAACCGATTCGGCAAAGAGTGCATTGAAGCCGATTCCCACCGGCGTGAGCGGTATCGCCATGAGAAATGTAATGACAATGATGGCTGTGATCTGGGCCTGCTCGTTTGGCAGCTGAGGCAGGAAAATCAAGGGGATGTAACCGGCTCGATACAGAACCGCTGTCCAAAAGACGGCGCGCCCCGTATGTTGCTTTTGCAGCCAGTTGCCTGCCGGAATGGCCAGAAGGAGATTGACCGCTGCAGACAGTGCACCGAGCAGTCCAATCTGATAACCCGTCGCACCGATGCGGGTCGCATAGATTGTGAGGAAGCTGATGGCCGAGCCGCTCAAAATGCCGTACCAGCCAATGTCCAGATAGAGATGCAGAAAGTTGGAGCGGTACTCCCTTGGAATCGCGGCTTGTCGAAAAAGTCTGCTAAGCATGGCGGACTGGATTATATTCGCGATTTACGAGGTTTGTGGGGGGGCAGTTTGTCGAATGCCATAATTTATCGCTGAGGAAATGCAGATTGATGATAGAAACAAAAGTTTCACTTGTAAGGCGTATATTAGACTTCTTGCATAAGTCGCAGGGCAGCCGTGATGCAGACCTTTTGAACCACGGAGACATAGAGACGCTGAGAAAAAACAATGGGAAAAACTCCGTGACCTGGTGTCTCCATGGTGAGTTTTTGGACTTTTGCAAGAGGTCTATGTATGAAATAGGAAATCAATGCATGAATTCAGAGAGGCCCGGCATTACCTTTGGGGGTAGGCAGTTTTTTGTCTAATTCAGACAAAGCCTATCGGCTTTCCTGTCTTGATGGTAAAATTCTGTTGGGTGGCAAGTAAAAATAACAGCTATTCATCGAAGACACAACAATTGAATAAGTGAGCGTATTCCAATCGTTTTTGACTGGCACAGTTTTGGGTCTGATTATGAGTGGGCGCTGCCGTTCTCGCACAATGATACGATGATTGGCTATTCAATCTGAACTCTATGATGCTCATAAACAGAGCTTTTTTAGAAAGCAGGTCCGGTGCGCAGATATTTTTCTTTTCATGTGGTATTGGGTGGAATTGGTCTGGCGTTGGTGATTTTGCTGGCTGTCTTGAGTTCCTCGAGTTCAGCCGCCAGCAGCGCCGCGCTGCGGCGTTATCCATATTTGACGGATGTAGTCGGCTCGTATGCCACCCTCAACTGGGCCACGGATCGCTCGGAGACGAGCGGCGCGCTGCGCTACGGTAAGGTCGGCTCCGAAGCCTGCACGGCTCATTATGTGCCGGCCACGAAAACCGCCATCAGCGTCAACGGATCTCTGCAGTATCAATGGAAGGCCCTGCTCGATCTTGTCCCTGGGACGCAATATTGCTACCGGGTCTATCTCGGCTCGAGCCCGGCCAACGAGATCGATCTGCTTGGCACGGATACCTCTCCCTCCTTCCAGACTCAGGTGCCTGCCGGAGACGGTCAATCCTTTTCATTCATTGTGTTCGGGGACTGGGGATATGTTGACTCTTCGGGAACCAATTCATATCAGGCTGACCTGATGGCCCTGATGGCATCCAGTGGTGCTCGCTTTGCGCTGACGACCGGCGACAACGGCTATCCGGCCGGTCTCCAAAAGAATTATGGTGATTTGATACAGACAGGCGCGGATATCAGCGCCATCTTTGGCCCATCGTTCTGGAAGGTTCCGGGTGCCTCGCTGCCCATCTTCCCTGCGCTGGGTAATCATGGTTACGGTTCCCCGGAGGTCAATCATCCTTCGCTCATCAACTGGCCGCAGGATCGAGCTGTTTCCACTTCAGGCGGGCGCTATCTGAAAGAGACCTATTGCTGTCTGAACGGCAGCACATCCGCGTCCTATCCCAGCGCCTGGTATGCCTTCGATGCGGGTCCGGCACGGTTCTATGTCCTTAGTACGGCCTGGGATGAAGCAAATATTGGCACGTCCAGCGAATATGAGATGGACTACGATTATCACTGGGCGCCGGGCACTGCTCAACTTGAATGGCTGCAGGCTGACCTGGCCGCGCACCCCTCTGTGTTGAAGTTTGCTGTTTTCCACTATCCGCTCTACTCCGACAACCCTCATGAGCCCACGGATACCTATTTGCTGGGCAGCAGCGGACTCGAAGGGCTGTTGAAAGCGAATGGCGTGGATCTGGCGTTCGCAGGTCATGCTCATATCTATGAGCGTAATCTCGCCAGTTCGGCCGGGATCCCAAATTACATTACGGGCGGAGCAGGCGCGCCCCTCGGAACGCTTGGGACTTGCACTTCTTTGGACGCCTTTGCAATCAAGTTCACGACAATCGGCGGCGCCTGCGGGAGCGCGCCGGTGCCGACCAGCGCCGGGCAGGTTTACCACTTCCTGAAGGTGACTGTCAATGGTACGAATGTGACCGTCACGCCGATCAATGCCCTCGGACAGTCCTTCGATGTGATGAATTACAGTTTCACCTCGGGGTCGGAATCCACAGCTCCCACGACCCCGACCAATCTGAATGCCTCGGCGGTCAGCGGCACCCAGATCAACCTGAGCTGGTCCGCCTCCAGCGACAATACCGGGGTGCGAGGCTATGGCATCTACAGGAATGGCGTGCTCGTGAATACAGTGGATGACGATACCCTAAGCTATGCCGACACTCGTCTCGCGCCTGGGACCAGCAATACCTATCGAGTCGACGCCTTCGATGGTTCCGGCAATCATTCGGCGCGCTCCACTGCCAGGTCTGCAACTACACAGAGTCTCGCTACCTACACCTTCGCTCCGGTGGCCGATGCATATGTGGCCGGCGATGTGACAGGGACCAACTATGGACTCTCTCCCACCCTCAAGGCAGATGGCTCCCCGATCTATCGTTCCTATCTGCGTTTCCATGTGAGCGATCTGAGCGGGACTGTCACAAAAGCAACCCTGCGGCTCTACACGACTTCCAGTTCTGCCACGGGCTATCAGGTGGTGCGGGTGAACAATCAGGGCTGGGAGGAAAGCAAGATCACCTATTCCAATAAGCCGCCGATCGGCACAGTGATCGGCTCGTCCGGCAATTTTGCTTCGGGCAGCTGGACCAGCGTCGACGTGACTTCTTTTGTCACGGGGAATGGGGACTACGGTATGGCGCTGACCAGCGCCAGCAGCACGATTATGAATTTCAGCAGCCGGGATGCAGCCTCGAACCAGCCTCAGCTGGTGATCGAGACCTTGGCGGGCCCGGTCCCTCCGACGCCCACGCATACACCGACTCCGACAGCTACAGCTGGCTCGGGCAATGTCCTGACCTTTACAGCCGCGGCCGACGCGCGCGTCGTTCAGTCCTCGCCGACGGCCAATTACGGCACGGCGACAACCCTCCTGGTCGACGGCGACTCAGGCGCGGCCGTGACGAGTTTCATCCGCTTCACAGCCAACGGGATCAGCGGACCGATCCAAAGCGTGAAGCTGCGTGTCTTTTGCACCACGAATGGCACGAATAACGGACCCGCGGCCTATCTGGCGAACAGCAGCTGGACAGAATCAGGTACGGGCGGGATCAACTGGAATAACCAGCCGGCCCTCTTGAGCGGCGCACTGGATAACAAGGGCGCCTTTGGAACGAGTGTCTGGGTGGAGTACGATGTGACGGCTTCCGTCACGGGCGATGGTACGTATGCATTTGCCCTGGTGGCGGATGGTACGGATGGTGTTACGTTTTCGTCCCGCGAAGGATCAACGCCTCCGCAATTAGTGGTGACGCTCGGAACGGGCGCTGCAACGCCGACGCATACGCCGACATCCACACCTCTGCCTGTCGTAACCAATACTCCGACCTTCACCGCAACAGTGGGTTCTCCCGGCAACACGCTGACCTTCACAACTGTGGCCGATGCGCGCGTCGTTCAGGCCTCACCGGCTACAAACTACGGCACCTCCACCAATCTGCAAGCCGATGGTGATGCAGGCGCCGTCGTGACGAGTTTCATTCGCTTTACTGTCAGCGGGATCAGCGGACCGATCCAAACCGTGAAGCTGCGTGTCTTTTGCACCACAAATGGCACGAATAACGGACCCGCTGCCTATCTGGCAGAGGATATATGGACCGAATCCGGCGCGGGAGGAATCACCTGGGATACGCAGCCAACTCTGTTGAGCGGCGCGCTCTACAATCAGGGCGTGATCGCGGCAAGCTCCTGGGTGGAGTATGATGTGACGGCTTCCGTCACGGGCGATGGTACGTATGCATTTGCCCTGGTGGCGGATGGTACGGATGGTGT
>JBAVVF010000654.1:0-5711 GCA_049697155.1 Anaerolineales bacterium | reverse complement strand
ATGCGGCAGCTCTTCGACCTCTACGTGTGCCTGAGGCCCTGCAAGGGCTACGCAGGGAACCCGCTCAACTACAAGGAAGGCCTCGACCTCGTCATCTTCCGCGAGAACACCGAGGACCTGTACTCGGGCGTGGAGTTCAACCCGGTCCCGGCCGAGCTGGCCGAGCTGCTGGCGAAGCTGTCCAAGCCGTTTGCGGCCTTCAAGGACGTCCCGCTCAACGAGCTGGCCATCTCGAACAAGGTCGTCACCCGCAAAGGCTCGGAGCGCATCATCCGGGCCGCCTTCGAGTTCGCCCGCAAGCATGGACGGAAGAAAGTGACTGTCATCCACAAGGCCAACGTGGTGCGGGCCACCGAAGGCATGTTCCTGAGCATTGCCCAGGAAGTCCACAAGGATTTCCCCGAGATCGAAATGGACGATGCCAACGTGGATGCCATCTGCATGTGGCTGCTGAAGAACCCGAAGAACTACGACGTGCTGGTGGCCACGAACATGTTCGGCGACATCGTCTCGGACCTGGCCGCTCAGATGGTCGGCGGGCTGGGCTTCGGCTGCTCGGGCAACATCGGAGACAAGCTGGCCGTCTTCGAGCCAAGCCACGGCTCCGCGCCCAAGTATGCCGGGATGTACAAGGTCAACCCGATCGCCACGATACTTTCCGCCAGGATGATGCTCGACTGGCTGGGCGAGACCGAGAAAGCCGCCGCCCTGGAAAAGGCCACTGCGGAGGTCATCCGCGAGGGCCAAGTCCGCACCTATGACATGGGCGGCTCGAACAGCACGCTCGAGCTGGGCGAAGCCATCGCCGCGAAGTTGTAAAATAATGTCATTCTGAACGAGCGCAGCGAGTGAAGAATCCCGCCGCTGCGCGGCGGAGATCCTTCGCTTCGCTCAGGATGACATAAACCTATGCAAAATATCTTTGTTCACGAAGTCGGGCCGCGCGACGGCCTGCAGGTTGAGAAAACAATCGTCCCGCTGGAGGAGAAAATCCGCTGGGTCGAGGGACTGCTTGCTTCGGGCGTCGACATGATCCAGCTTGGGTCATTCGTCAACCCCGAAAAAGTCCCGCAGATGGCGGACACGGATGCGCTGTTCAGGCACTTCGCCGCGAATAAGCCCTCGAACGTTACCTTCTCCGGGCTGGTGCTGAACGAGAAAGGACTGGAACGAGGTCTCGCCTGCGGTGTAGAGATGTTCTGCATGGGCGTTTCCGCCAGCGAGACTCACAGCCGGAAGAATACCGGCATGTCCACAGGCGAAGCTCTCAGCCGGATCATTCCGATGGCAAAGCAGGCTATGGCTGCCGGGAAAAAGGTCCAGGCTTCCGTACAGTCGGCGTTTGGCTGCGGGTTCGAAGGCCCGGTTGACCCCCGGAAAGTGCTCGGCATCGTCAGGAGCTATATCGATGCAGGCATCCAGACGATCAGTCTGGCCGACACGGCCGGCCATGCCCAGCCGCGCCAGGTCGAGGAGCTGTACTGCACCATTCAGGAACTGTATCCGGATATCGAGCTGGCCTGCCACTTCCACAACACCTATGGACTGGGATTGGCAAACTGCTATGCCGCGCTGCAGAGTGGAGTGACCTGCTTCGAGTCTGCCTTTGGCGGGCTGGGCGGCTGCCCATTCACCAAACTGCCGGCCGGGAATGTCTGTACCGAGGATCTCGTCCATTCCCTGCAGCGCATGGGACTTCGCCAGGACATCAAGCTGGATGTGCTGCTCGCGACCGCCAGGCAAGTGAGCACTTTCTTTGACCGTGAACTGCCCGGCTTCATCCTGAAGTCCTGTTCGATTGTCAATTTTAGATTGCACACCGATCACTAACCACAGAGACACCGAGACACGGAGTTTTCTTATTGGTCTTTCTCAGTGTCTTCGTGTCCCAGTGGTTCAACGAGGCTATACATGAAATTACTCGAAGGTGTCCGCGTCCTCGACCTGACGAATGTGCTGTCAGGTCCGTTTGCCACGCTGCATCTCGCACTGCTGGGCGCCGAGGTGATCAAGATCGAAAACCCCGAGGGCGGCGACCTGGCCCGCAAGCTGGGCAATGTTCCCCAATACAACAAACAACTGCTGGGCACCAGCTTCCTGGCCCAGAATGCCAACAAAAAATCCCTGACTCTCAACCTGAAGTCCGAGGAGGGCAAGGAAGTCTTTCGCAGGCTGGCCCGCACCGCCGACGTGGTGGTGGAAAACTTCCGCCCGGGTGTCATGGCCCGGCTGGGCTTCTCCTACGAGGACTTGTGCCAGCTCAACCCCCGGATCATTTATTGCGCCATCTCCGGCTTCGGGCAGGACGGCCCGGATGCCTTCAAGCCGGCTTATGACCAGATCATCCAGGGACTCTCGGGGCTGATGGCGATCAACGGCGACGAGCGGCTCAATCCGCTCCGTGCCGGCTTCCCGGTCTGCGACACGGTGGGCGGCTTGAACGCCGCGTTTGCCATCATGGCGGCCCTGTACTATCGCGAGCACACCGGCCAGGGCCAGTTCATCGACATTGCCCTGCTCGATTCGATCATGCCGCTGATGGGCTGGGTCGCAGCCAATCTCCTGATCGGCGGAAAGCAGCCGGAGCTGCTCGGCAACGACAACTTTACGGCGGCTCCCTCCGGCATGTTCAGGACGAAGGATGGCTACATCAACATCGCAGCCAACCAGCAGGAGCAGTGGGAGAACCTGGCCGATGAATTGGGAGTGCCGGAGCTGAAAACGGATCCGCGCTTCCAGGAACGTGATACCCGCAAGGCCAACCGCTTCGTGCTCACTCCCCTCCTGGAGGCGAAACTGACCGACAAAACGACTGCCCACTGGGTGGAGGCTCTCAACGCCAAAAGCATTCCCTCCGGCGATGTGCTCAAGCTGGATCAGGCTCTCAGCTCGCCGCAGGCGCAACACCGTCAGGTCATCGCCGACGTGGAACAGCCCTGCATTGGGAACGTCAAGCTCTTCAACCTGACCGCGAAATTCTCGAAGACCCCCGGCAGCATCGAGACGCCGCCGCCGCTCTTGTCCGAACACACCGAGGCGATCCTGACCCAACTGGGTTATACGGAAGAAGAACAGAAGTTGTTGAAGGAAAAGATGATTATTTAATTTTGCTCGCGACGCCGTCACGGCGGAGCATTTCAACTATGCTCTTGCTGCCAGGCGATTGGCATGCAACGCCAGCGCCGGGGACGGCGCTGGGAGCATGAGTGTAAAGGAGACAGAACTATGGGAATGACAATCGTCGAAAAAATCCTGGCCCGCGCGACAGGGCAGCCGGCTGTCAAGGCCGGCGACGTCGTCGAGCCGCGCGTGGACCTGGCCATGTCGCACGAGAACGCCGCGCTGGTGCTCAACCAGTTCCAGGAGATTTACAAAGGCACCGGGCTTGACGCCAAAATCTGGGACCCGTCGAAGATCGCCATCATCTTCGATCACCGCGTCCCGGCCGAGAGTTCCAAGACAGCTACAAACCAGAAGAAGGTGCGCGAGTTCGTCGGGGCACAGGGCATCAGCAAGTTCCACGACATCCGCGGCGACGAGGGCGGTATCTGCCATCAGATCCTGCCCGAGAACGGCTACGTCCGGCCCGGGTACGTCGTGGTCGGCACGGACAGTCACACCACCAGCCACGGCGCGCTGGGAGCCTTCGCCTTTGGCGTCGGCGCGACCGAGATGGCTTCCGTCTGGGCGCTGGGCAGCGTGCTGAACGTCGAAGTGCCGGGGACGATCAAGGTCGTCGTGCACGGCAAGTTCGCGGCGGATGTCCTCCCCAAGGATCTGATCCTGTTCCTGATCGGCCAGCTCACGGCCGAAGGCGCCAACTTCAAGGTGATCGAATTCTCCGGCGAGGCGATCTCCGCCATGCCGACCTCCGGCCGGCTGACGGTCTGCAACATGTCGGTCGAGGCGGGCGCGACTTCGGGTATCGTCGTCCCGGACGCGGAGACGCGGCGCTACCTGAAAGAGGTGGCGGGCGTCGCAGAGCCGGTCGAGCTGCTCGTCCCCGACGCGGACGCGGCGTACGAACGCGTGATCGAGATCGACGCGGGGACCCTTGTCCCGCAGATCGCCTGCCCGCACACGGTCGACAACGTCAAGCCGGTGGAGGCGGTCGCCGGGACGCCGGTCCAGCAGATCGTGATCGGTTCCTGCACGAACGGCCGCCTGGACGATATCGAAGTGGCCGCACGGACGCTGGCCGGCAAAAAGGTTGCCCGCGGTGTGCGTATGCTGGTCTTCCCGGCCTCCGCGCGCATCTTCCGGGAGGCGCTGAAGCTGGGCTACATCGCAACGCTGATGGAGGCGGGAGCCGTGGTGGCAAACTCGGGCTGCGGTCCCTGCCTGGGAGTCCACCAGGGCGCGCTCGGCGACGGTGAGGTGGCTCTCTCGACGACGAACCGCAACTTCAAAGGCCGCATGGGCAACCCGACTGCGGAAGTGTACCTGTGCTCTCCCGCCGTGGCAGCCGCCAGCGCCCTGACCGGCGTGATCACCGACCCGAGAGGGATTCTCTAACCACAAAGGACACAAAGTCTCACAAAGGGAATTAAAACCTTCGTGTTCCTTCGTGCCCTTCGTGGTGAAAAAGAGGCTGATATGGCAAAAGTAGTTTTGAAACTTGACGATGACATCTCGACCGACATCATCTATCCCGGCCGCTTCATGGCCACCGTCCTGCCGGCGGAGACGCCGCAGTATGCCTTTGCAGACATCTCCGAGTTCAACACGCGCTTGAAGAAAGGCGAGATCCCGGTCGGGAGCGTTATCGTGGCCGGCAAGAACTTCGGCTGCGGCTCCTCGCGCGAGCAGGCCGCCTCCTGCCTGAAGGGCCCGGACCTGGTCGTGGTGGCCCGGCACTTTGCGCGCATCTTCCTGCAGAACTCGATCAACCTGGGCCTGCGTACGATCATCTGTCCCGATATCGAGGCCGCCGAAGGCGATGAGATCGAAGTGACCGAGAATAAAGTCTTCAACCAAACCAGCGGCAAATCGTTCGAAATCGTCCCCCTGCCCCGGGCACGCCAGGCGATCATCGATGCCGGCGGATTGATCGCTTATACCCGCCGGCTCCTGGTGCAGCGCGGACGCTGATATTGACGCCTTCCACCCTGCGCCGCCGAGGACGGCGGCGTGAGCCAAAAGCACATCCAACCATGCTCCCAGCGCCGTCCCCGGCGCTGGTGTTGCATGCCAACTGCCTGGCAGCAGGAACATAGTTGAAATGCTCCGCCGGTCCCGCGAGTACGCGGGATCTTCGAGACGGCGTCGCGACGCATAATTTTGGAATGGATATTTTGCAATCGATTTATAACGTACGCTGAACGAAATCTCTCTATACTAGGAACGTAATCGAATGGCAGGATACAGACGCAGGCGGGATACGAATAGCAGTCAGGAATTCCAGGCCTCAAAAACGACAGATAGATACGTACCCGCCTACCCCTGAGTCCAGGGACACGCGGGCTATTCGCTTTTGCTCTCACCGCCGGAGCGTATACCAGAAAGGAGGGAGTCCGGGAGGGAATACAACAACATCGTTCGAGGTATTGTTTCACCAGGCAGGGACGCAGGTCCCGCGCCGGAGCGCACTATGCGTCATTGAATAAAAAAAATAATCATTAAGCCATGAGGAGAATGAAATGGCAAAAAAGATACAAGCCTGGAGAGCTTTTGGGCCCCGGATTGACCTGGGGGACGCGATCACCCGGGAG
>JBAVVF010000653.1:0-5413 GCA_049697155.1 Anaerolineales bacterium | reverse complement strand
TCGGGGAAATCGAACTTGTAGACCGGGTTGGTAAACGAAGGCCCGGAAAGTTCCGTTGCTTCGGGAGTAAGTGTAGGGCTCTCGGTCGGCGTGGAAACAGGCTTCTGTTCGGGGGCCGAGGTCGGGGAAGGAGTCGAGGCGGCACAGGCACTGAGGAACAGCAGGAGCCCATGGCTCAACAGTCCGGGGATGAGTCGTTTCAGGATCGCTGGCATGTTGAGATAGGTCATCCTTTGATCCCCGTCATCGAAATGGACCGGATGATGTAACGCTGGAAGAAGGCATACAGGATCAGCACGGGGATGGTCAGCACCAGGGCGCCTGCCATCAGCTTGCCATAATCAAAGGTATATTGGCCCTGAAGGGTCGCCAAACCTACGGGCAAAGTCAGGGCTTTGCGATCGCCACCCAGGATCAGCAGCGGCCACAAAAAGTCGTTCCACGAATTTAGGAAGGTGATGATGCCCAGGGTAATGATCGGCCCTTTCGACAGGGGCAGCACCACCGACCAGAAGGTGCGAAAGATGCCCGCACCGTCGATGTACGCGGCTTCCTCCAGTTCCTTGGGCAGGCTTTGGAAGAACTGGCGCATGAAGAACACCCCGAAGACCCCCGAGAGTCCGGGGGCGATCACGCCCTGGATGTCGCCGATCCATTTCAGCTTGGCTACGGTCAGATAATTGGGGATCAGGAACATGATACCCGGCATGACCAGCGTCGCCAGCATCAGCCCGAAAAGCAGATTTTTGCCCGGGAATTCCAGGCGGGCATAGGCATAGCCGGCCAGCGAGTCGATGAGCAGGATGAAGGTCGTGAACAGCGCGGCAATGATCAGGCTGTTCAGGAACCAGTTTTCGATCGGCAGGGACTTGTCCGTAAAGATGGATCGGAAGTTTTCCAGGGTGGGATTCACGGGAATCCAATTGGGGTTGAGCCACTCCTCGAACGGCTTGAAGGCCGTCACGAGCATCCACAGGATGGGGAGCAGGAAGAAAAGCGCAAACAGGATGAGCAGCAGGTAAAAGCCGGTCCTGCTCAGGCGTGATTCACCGATCTCGACGTCGGTTTCCTGGATCTTGGTCGATTGCATAGTCGTCATGGCCGCTCTCCTAGCGTTCCTCGGTGGCACCGAAGAACTTGAAATTGAGATACGTCAGGGACAGCAGGAAGATTGCCATAACAATGGACATGGCTGCCGCACTGCCCATCTGGTTGCGAAGCATGCCTTCATGAAAGATACGATAGATCAGTGTCGTGGTGCCCTTGGCGGGTCCGCCGGCTGTCATTAGATAGGGCTGGCCGAAGAGGTTGGCCGAGGCGATCAGGGTGATGGTCAGCACGAACACCAGCACCGAGCGCAGCATGGGAATGGTGATGAGGACGAACTGCTGCTGTGAGCTGGCTCCGTCGATGGAGGCCGCTTCATACAGGCTTTTGGGGATTTCCTGCAGGGCCGCCAGGAAAATGACGGTGTTGAACCCGATCGTCCACCAGATCGTCGCAACCGTGATGGCGACCCAGGCGCCGGGCATGTCGCCCAGCCAGTTCACGGGAGTCAGGCCGATCATTTTCAGGACCTCGTTCACGATGCCTGTCTGCTGGAAAATCCACCACCACAGCACAGAGGCAACGGTCACGGAAAGCGTATACGGCGCAAAGAAGATCGTCCGGAACGCGCCCCGGTAGGGATAGTTGCGATTGAGCAGGACCGCCAGCACCAGGGCAATTCCGACCAGGGGCAGCACCGACCAGAGGATGAATTCGCCGGTATTGCTCACCCCGTTCCAGAAATCATCGAACTGGACGCTTTTCGGGTCGAACAGGTTGGCATAATTCTCCAGGCCCACGAAGGGTCTGCGCTCCGGCCGCAAAAAATCGAACTTGAACAGGCTGATGTAGAGGCCATAGAAAAAAGGCCAGGCCAGGAAGGCCGCAAAGAACAAGAGGTGCGGCGCAATGAAAAGATAAGGAATGATGGATATATTTTTGCGGGCCTTGCGGGCAGCCGGGTAACTGAGGGATTCGACTTTTGTTGCCATGCTGGAATCTCCTTCCGAACATCTGGCACTTGTGCAAAAGCACCGGGGAGGCACAAGGCCTCCCCGGCGAAAGATCGAAACGAACTATTCGTACGTTGAGACGTTCTCGTCCATCACCTGCTGGGACTTGGCATTGGCTTCATCCAGGGCAGCCTGGAGGTCCGCCACATCGCCGGCCAGGTAGGCATCGATCACAGCGCCAAACTGATCCCACAGGGCCGGCTCGAGCGCGGGCACCTGCGGCAGAATCACCACGATGTTGGCGGATTCAGCAACTCTCGAAATCGGAGGGGCCAGCTCGGCCAGCGCGGGATCGTCGCGGACACTCTGGCGGGCGGGAACCTGTCCGGCCTTGGCCC
Organism: Anaerolineales bacterium; assembly: GCA_049697155.1. Classification (GTDB taxonomy): domain Bacteria; phylum Chloroflexota; class Anaerolineae; order Anaerolineales; family Villigracilaceae; genus Defluviilinea. Next base: position 3,015 of record JBAVVF010000653.1, on the reverse strand, counting down.
ATTCAATCGAGTTGTCGGAGAGCCATTTGATCCACAGTGCACCGGCAGCCTGGGTAGTGGGATCATCCGTCGTGAACGCGAGCTGATGGGAACCGCCCCACGTGGCGGGCTGGTCGCCGATGGTGGGCAGCGGGGCAAAACCAACGAAATCAATCTTCTGCAGATCGGAGATCCACCAGGGACCATGGAAGGTGATGGCGGCTTCGCCCTGCTTGAAAACATTGACTTCGGGATCGCCCGCGCCGCTGACTTCCGGCGTGTATTTGTCCCGGAGTTCCTTGATCTTCTCGAGGGCTGTCACACCGGCTTCCGAGTTATAGGTCGCGGTCGTGCCTTCTTCGTTGGCCAAAGAGCCACCGTACTGGCGGATCAACGCCTGCCACAGCGCAGCAGCCTGGAAGGCAGTCCCCAGAGAAAGCGGGGTCACACCATTGGCTTCGAGCTTGGCCAATGCATCTTCGAATTCTTCACGGGTCCAGGGTTCGGCACCGGGTTCTTCCACGCCGGCCGCAGCCAGCATTTCCTTGTTGTAGAACATCACGAGCGGGTGAACATCCAGCGGGAAGGAGTAGCGCTCATCCCGGTACATGCCCACATTCCATAGATCTTCGGGCAAGTCACCTTCGACATCACCAAAGACAGCCATGGCCTCGGGGCTGAACGGCTTGAGCACGTTGCGGGCGGCCAATTGCGCCACGTTGATGGCGCGCACAGCGGTCATGGCCGGCAGTTGATCGGCGGCAGCCGCGGCTTCCAGTTTCTGGACGTATTCAGGCTGGGCGACATGCGTAACGGTGACACCGCAGGGATTCTCGCTGCTGAAGCGATCAGCCAGGGCAGTCATCTCATCGCCATCCGGGCCCGTAAACGGGCTCCACATTTCCAGTGCCATGCCTTCCACACCGGCCGGGCACTCGCCGCTGACGGGAGCTTCCGTCGCGCCGGGTGCTTCCGTGGCCATCGGGGGTTCGGTGGCTGCCTCAGTTGGCTGGGGCGGCTCAGTTGCGGCTCCACCACAGGCGGTAAGCAGCATGCTGAACACCAGCAGCATTGGGAAAATGATACGGGTGATACTTTTCATCTTTTCTCCTCTTGAAAGTAGACATTCTCGAAACGGACCCTTACGCGGGGCATAAGGGGACAACCGGACTTACAGGGAAGGATTATGATAAACTGATGTTCGAGGCGGAACCACCTCCTCTCAGAGGCGCTGCGCGTCGATGTTTGTCAGAACACGGGACGCGCGGCGCCTTCTCATTTAATTATCTGGGTGCGCGTTTGAAGTGTTGTCTCAGGACAATGTCCTGAGGATAATTGCCGAATTTACTGCCGAATAGATTGAGTCCGCCAACGTTCGAGGCGGTCGCCTTGATCCCGATCCGCACCGGGATGGGCTCACCGGCTTTCAAGGTCAGGTCGTCGAGCCTGACGTTGGATACCTGGACACCATCCACAAAGCTGCCGCTGTTTGTAACCCTCCAAACCTTCAGCAAACCATACTGTGAGTTCTGGCTTTCCCACCAGGCCGGGGTCAGGGCGCCGCGTTCGCCGCCGAAGTCTGCCGGGCTGGTCCAGCTGCCGATCTCGAGGTTGCCAATCCAGACTGTGATGTCGGACGGCCAGTCCGCGTGATGCAGAGGCGCCTCGGAGCAGACCTCGAAGCTGACCTCGATATCATCCAGGGCCACATTGGGCGGCAGGCGATTCGGGAAGCGATATTCCACGTACCCGCGCCGGAACCACAGGAGCTGGGCATAGATCCGGTCAGGTTCATAGAAGGTCGAGGGGTCATCGAGGTGGCCGATAATTCCCAGCTCACCGGCCAGGCCGCAGGTCGGGACGATGTTCACGTCGGTATAGGCGCCGACAGGCATCGAGACCTCGACCGCTTTATCCTCAGGCTCAGATTCAGCCGGCAGTTGAATCACCACCCGGTCGTAGACGCGGGCACACACTTTTTGAAGTCCGCGGGTGGCCGGGCGCAGGTCGGTTTCGATCAGACCGGCTTTCTCGAGAACATTGATATGTAATGTCGCGGTTGAAGGGGGCAGGTTGAGGGCTTCAGCAATTTCCAGCAGGCTGCAGGTATGGGCACTTAGAAAGCGCAAAATCTCCAGACGCGTTTCGGAACCCAGTGCCTTGGTCACAGCCTCGAGTTTATGGAGGTTGTGGTCATCGGCAAGGAGTTCCAGCACGCGTGCATTGGGGAGATTTTGGGGGCCGGGCATTGTCAGGGGTGTATCAGACATAAACATAAAATTATGTTTTGCTACATAAAATTATAGCGCTTTCAAGACAAAAGTCAAGAGGCAATTCGCAGCCCCTTCATAAAATAGAACGAATTATGGAAAGAAATGGTACAAAATGCCCTGGCTCCCCCATTTATGAGCACGTATCTCCCCGACCGGCCCTTCCAATTTTAGGCGATCACGCCGAAACGAGGACCAGCTCGAACAGGCCCGGGACCACGATATCGGCCTTCCTGAGGATCTCCGGGCTGCCGATACCCACTGTACCCATTCCCGCCCGGCGGGCGGCTTCGATGCCGGCTTCCGCGTCCTCGAACACGACGCAGCTGGCCGGCGGAATGCCCAGCTCCGCGGCCCCGCGCAGGAACACTTCCGGGTCCGGCTTGACCTTGCTGACCTTATTGCCGTCGACGATCACATCGAAAAGCGCGGCAATGCCCAGGCGATCCAGAATGAGAGGCGCATTTTTGGAGGCCGATCCCAGTGCGGTTTTGATCCCCCGGGCGCGGACCCTCTGCAGGTACTCGGTCGCGCCGGGCAGGAGCTCGGAGGCGTCCATGTTGCGGATATAGTCGATGTACCATCCGTTTTTCTGGGCAGCCATCTCAGCCCTGGCAGCCTCATCGACAGTTAACCCGCCGATCTCGAGCAGGATTTCGAGGGATTGCATCCGGCTGACGCCCTTGAGACGTTCGTTATCAAGCTCCGTGAAGTCAAAGCCATGTTCTTTAGCAAGTCGTTTCCAGGCCAGATAATGATACTTGGC
>JBAVVF010000652.1:0-3117 GCA_049697155.1 Anaerolineales bacterium | reverse complement strand
ACGGTTCTGATCAGCTATGGTTTGAACCCTCCCGTTCGTGAAGCTCTGGCGGAAGTGCTGGCAGGAAAATTGCAACCTTCCGGTTTGCTGCCTATTGATTTGCCATAACCTTCAATCATGAACCGCGGATGAACGCAGACACTTGCGCCTGGCGCACACCTGTCCCGGGTGTGATTTGCTAAGCAAATCATGCCGGGAGTGCAGGTGTGAACACTGATCTTTTGATAAACATCGGTTGAAAATCATTTCAATCCCTTTCATCTGTGGTGAATAACGAACTCTCATGCCCAATCTCATTCCCTTCACCGCCGCTCACCAGGCCGATGCCATTGCCATCTGGAACGCTGCCGCGCATCCGGATTACCCGATCAACGAACGCTTCCTGGCGTTCAACACCACGCCCTGCACCGGGGAAAGCATCGAAGGGCGGCTGGCGATGCAGAAAGGTGAACCGGACGGCTTTGTGCTGGCCTGCGCCGCAAAGGACAACTCTCTCGGCTGGGTCAGCGCGATTGCCGTTCATCCAAATTTCCAGCGGCAGGGACTTGGCTCGGAACTGCTCGCCTGGGCCGAGGATTGGCTGAAAGTCAGGTTATGCACACGTGTGCGTATTGGCGGGAGCCTGCACCCGTTTGCGCCGGGACTGCCGTATGTCATGTCCGCGAGCCTGCCCTTTTTCGAAAAGTATGGTTACTCTTCTCCGGCCCACCAGCCCTGCGAGTACGACATTGCCCGCAGCCTGAAGGATTACAGATCCATCTATCCGAAGCCCGACGATGCCACTCTGCTGCCCATGCAGCCGGGCGAAGAGCCTCAGCTGCTCGAATTCCTCGGGCGCGAGTATCCCGGGCGCTGGGAGTTCGAGGCAAAGGAGTTCGTCAAGGGCGGCGGGCGCGCCGCGGACTATCTGCTGCTGCGCGTGGATGGTGACGTGCACGGCTTCTGCCGGCTGACCCTGGCCGACTCGGAGCGTCCGATCGAACGCTTCTACCCGCAGCGTCTGCCGCGTCCCTGGGGACAGTTCGGCCCGCTGGGATTGTCGAAAGCCATGCGCGGCCGGGGTCTGGGCGGCTATCTGATCGACGGCGCGGCCGTCCACCTCCAGTCCCTGGGCGTGGATGGCTGCGTGATCGATTGGACGTCGCTGGTGGACCTGTACGGCAAGTTTGGCTTTACGGAATACAACCGGTACGTCACTTTATTCAAGGATCTAAAATCATAATCATGGATTTCTCCAAAGCTGATGCCATCCTTTCGCAAGCCTGCGGCCCGATCACACCTGCTGCCCAACTGACCATCCGTCACAGGGGCGCGGTGGTGCATGCGGCCTCGTTCGGTTTCCTGGACCCTGAAACGCGGGTCTGCCCGGCCAACGCTCAGACTCTGTTCGACCTGGCCTCGGTCACGAAGCTTTATACGACCACGGCCTTCATGACCCAGGTCGAAGAAGGCAAGGTGGCGCTCGATACCCCGGTCCGCGCGGTCCTGCCCGAGTTCGACGGGCTGCGGCCCATCCGGGCCTATGAAAATCCGCTCGACTGGGAGAAGACGGTCAGTGTGACCGATGGAATCGGGCAGGTCGATGCGGGGCGGATTACCTTCCGGGACCTGCTGACGCACAACTCCGGCCTGCCGGCCTGGCGGCCGTTCAAGGATCAGTCCAGCCCTGAAGCGGCCTACCGGATGGCGCTCGAAACCTTCTTCTCCTACCTGCCCGGGGAGCGGATCGTGTACAGCGACGTCGGGCTGGTCCTGCTCGGCCTGGCCGTGGAGCGGCTGACGGGGAGTCCGCTCGACGAGGTCATCCACGAGCGCGTCACCTATCCGCTGGGGCTTGAATCGACCCGCTTCCTGCCGGTTGCCGAGGGACCGTACGACACGAGGAACATTGCTCCCACCGAGCTTTGCAAGTGGCGCGGGCGGCGCATCGTTGGCGAAGTCCACGACGAAAACGCCTGGTCGCTGGGCGGAGTGGCCGGGCACGCCGGAATATTTTCGAATGCAGACGAGGTGGCGACCTTCGGGCAGAGCTTCCTCGACGCGTCGCTCCTGCGCCGCGCCACGATCGACGAGATGACCCGTCGGCAGGCCCAGTTCAATGCCATACGGCGCGGGATCGGCTTTGCCCTCTGGAGCCCCGACCCGGAGGCCAGCAGCAATCTCTTCGGCCCGCAGACGTTCGGGCATACCGGCTTTACCGGAACCTGTCTGTGGATCGACCCGGAGCGCGAGCTCGTCACGGCCCTGCTGACCAACGAAGTCTACAATGGGCGCGAGAATCGCGGCATCGGCGGCCTGCGCGTGCAGGTCCACCGGGCGGTCGTCGAAAGCGTGGACCCGGCATGACCCCGCTCGCCTCGACACATTCTAAGGAAGCGAGCGGGCTGATCGTCGTCGGCTTGATGTCCGGTACGTCAGCCGATGGCATCGACGCGGCCGTCCTCCGGATCGAGGGTGCCCCTCCAAGGCTGGACTGGACGCTGCTCACGCACGTCAACGTCCCGCATCCGCCGCAACTGCGGGCAGAGATCTTTGCCTGCTTCCGCCCGGAGACCGGTTCGGTGGACCGCATCTGCCGTTTGAACTTTATTCTCGGTGAAGCATTTGCCGAAGCGGCCCTGCAGGCGATTGCCGCAGCCGGGCTGACGCCGGCCAAAGTGGACTTGATCGGCAGTCACGGGCAGACCCTCTGGCACATTCCGCCGAAGAGCGGCGATACGCCCTCCACCCTGCAGATTGGCGAGGCGGCTGTCATTGCCGAGCGGACGGGATTGCCGGTGGTCAGCAACTTCCGGACCCGCGACATGGCCGCCGGAGGGCACGGCGCGCCGCTCGTGCCGCTGGTCGACTGGCTGTTGTTTTCGCACGCGACCCTCATTCGGGCCGCGCAAAACATCGGCGGGATCGGGAACGTGACGTACATTCCTCCCCTGGGGGAGGGTGTTTTCGCATTCGACACGGGCCCGGGCAATATGCTCATCGATGATGCGGCCCGCCGGGCGACGAACGGACGGTTGAATTATGACCGGGATGGCCAGCTTGCGGCCCAGGGCAAGATCGACCAGGCTTTGCTGAAGCATCTGCTGTCTGACACCTATTTTTCGACGCCGCTGCCAA
>JBAVVF010000651.1:0-1563 GCA_049697155.1 Anaerolineales bacterium | reverse complement strand
GCCTGGGCCGCGCGAAGTCCCAGGCTGGCCACGTGCAGCCGTAAGTGCTCGACAACTTTTACATATTCAGCGCGCAGTTTGTCATTTGGAATGATCGCAAAGCCGCAAAACAGACCCGGCACGTTGAACGTCTTCGAGGGCGCGACCAGGGTAATCGTATGCTGTGCGATCTCTGCAGATAACTTCGCCAGCGGGGTAAATTTCTTATTCCCGAGCAGCAACTCCGAGTGGATTTCATCCGAGACGATCAGCACCTTGTTCTCGATGCAGATCTCCGCCATCTTCAGCAAATCTTTGCGCGCAAAGACGATCCCCAGCGGATTGTGCGGATTACACAACAGGAACATGCCTGCTTTCCTGGCCCGCTTTTTGAAAAGGTCCCAGTCAATTTCATAATGCAAACGATTGCCGCGCGCATGTTCGATCAAGGGCACGTCGAGCTGTGGGATCGAGATATTGTTCTTCACTTCGTGGAATTCATTGTACACAGGCGGCTGGACCAGATATCCCTTTTTCGATGAGCCGAAGGCCCGCGCCGCCACATTGAATGCGCTGACGATCCCCGTGACCGGCACGACAAATTCCGGCTTGACCTTCCAACCGTACAGACGCTCCATGCGGGCCGCGACCGTTTCCAGCAATGTATGCGACGCCAGCTCATAGCCCAGCACGCCCTGATTCACCGCCCCGCGCAGTTCATCCAAAATGGGTCGCGGCGCAGGAAAATCCATGTCTGCCACCCACATGGGCAGCACATCTTTTGGATAGTACGTCCATTTGTTTACGACACCGGGAGTGCGACGATTGGGCGTGCGGTCGAAGTTGTAAGCCATGATGTTCCTTTTTGATTCTTTGAATGAATATTCTCTGCCACAGAGAGCGCAGAGTTTCTTGAGTTTTTCTCAGACGCTCTGTGTGCTCTGTGGCAAAGAAACATTTACATCTATTTTTTATATGCCACGATCATGCCATCCCGTCCGGCAAACAGCGAAACGATCCAGTCGAGGTCGGTTGTAATGTCACGCGTAAAGCGCCGGATGGCTTCGGTGCTCTGCTCGCGATCGTTTGGGTCGAGCGTCTGTCCGTGCCAGAACATGTTATCGATGATCAGGATCCCGCCGTGCCGCAGTTTTTCCTTGATGACCGGCAGCGACTCGGGATAAGCCTCCTTATCGATGTCGTTGAAGATGATGTCGAACGGGCCCTGCGCCTGCCGCAGGCTTTCCACCGCCTCGGCGACGTGGAACTCGACGACGTCCGCGCTCCCCAACGCCGATAAATGGCCGGCCGCGCGCTGCGACATCTTTTCGTCCCAGACGGTGTGATGCACCACCCCTCCCCCGTTTTCCTTCAGCGCTCTCGCAAACCACGCCGTGGAATATCCGTAGCCGGAACCCAGCTCGAAGATGGCTTTGGCATTCATCATCCGCGCAAGCTGGTAACAGTAATATCCACACACTGGCCCAATGATCGGGAATTTGTTTTTTGCTGCGTATTCCTCCATTTTCTGCAGCTCCGGCTCGCGCGGCGGGACGAGGGATAAAAGATAGTCCTGGACCGGCT
>JBAVVF010000650.1:0-2723 GCA_049697155.1 Anaerolineales bacterium | reverse complement strand
TCGTACCAGCCGCTGCGTGCGAGAAAGATAAAGGAGTTGACCGTCATCGGCGCCTTGTCTGCGAAGAGCCGGATCACCACCTCTCCCTTTTCGGTGTGCAGGGTGGCGATATATTGCCGGCTGGACTGGACCGTCACCGGCGGGCAGGTCGTGAACTGCCGCTTGCCAAGTGCGATCAGCTGGATGATATCGTTGAGACTGCCGTAGTTACGCGGTCCGCCGTAGATCTGTCCGTTGATGAGAATGAGGGGCGTGCCGGGCAGCCCCATCTTCTGACCGCCTTCCCAGGCCTGCTGGACCTGGGCGACGATGTCCGCACGCTTCAAGTCGGCCTGGAATTGAGCGACGTTCATTTCCAACGCCGAGGCCTGCGCTCCGATCCATTGTTCGAAGTCCTCCACCGGCAGCCCGACCCAGCTCTCCTGCTGTGCGTAAAGCAGGTCATGCATTTCCCAGAAGCGCCCCTGTTCCTCGGCGGCTTCCGCAGCCTGCGCGGCCAGGGCTGCCTTGTCGTTGACGCTCAGCAGCGGAAAAATACGGCTGATCACGCGCAGTTGATCCGGATGTTCCTCGAGCAGCTGATCGATCACCTCTGCAAACAGTCCACTGCGCAGATCCTGATAATCGGTGTACTCGGTGATCGTGACGATCGGATTCTCCGCGCCGCGGACATGATCGCTGGCGCTCTCCGGCGGGAAAAGCGATGGAGCCTCTGCGCCCGGGGTGGGCGCGGCAAGGACTGTCGTACAGACAGGGATTGTCGGGATGATGGTGGGAATGATGGGCGTCGGGCCGGCGGGTGATTGGGCGCATCCGGTGGCAATGAAAATCAAAAGCAGGAAAGCGAAAAGTTTGCGCATGTAAGACTACTGAATGGCCTTTTGAAGTTGCTGAAACGACGTCATCCAGGCGATGGTGTTGATAAAGTCCTTCAAGGATGTGCTCTGGGCGCGCAGTGCGCGGACGGCCGGCCCAACTGGGTCTTCGCCCGCCGCGCCGCCGGGGACATCGGCGTAGGCGCCATGGAAGGCGAAATAGGCCTGGTTCAATTTACGCAGAAGATAACCGTTTTGCCAGAAGACCTGGCGGCGCTGTTCCATGTACGTTTCCGCTTCCTCGATCTTGCCCTCGGCCAGCAGCGCGTAGGCCGTCACGCGGGTTTCGTGCATCTCGGCGCGGAAATCGAAGGGCGGTTCCTCGAAGGCGGTCGCGGGGAGAGCCGGCCCCGGCAGCGCGATCCCGCCCCGGCTGCGCGGCGAGGCGAGCAGCTCGGGATAATATCTTTCCACGACGAGCTGTCCCACCTCATCTCCGGCGATACTTGCGGTGGTTTCGTTCATCGTGCGCAATTCGGGAGTTGTACTGTAATTCAGCCCCAGCGGACGAAGAGTCAGATAATTGTGAATCCATTCATGGGCGATGGTATTGAGCGTCCAGCGCAGGTCGGTGGTCTCCATGACCATGGTCGGATACACCCCGACGCCGCCGATGGGCACGACCAGCGTCGAAACATCCAGCGATTCTGCGACCTGATCCTCGAGCCGGATCTGTTCATCGAGAGTCAGGCCGGGCAGAACGGAGATGTTCGTAATTTGCTGGATGACCGTCCGCTCGGAAACGATCAGCGCCAGTGGCGTGGAGGAGGTGCGGTACAGGACGGGCGGGAGAGGCTGGCCGCTGGCCGTGAGTCCCAGCTCTGCGAGCACTTCCCCGATCTGGCTTTGCAGGGTTGCCTCGGCGAGCGGTCCCAGTGCGTTTTGCCTGGCGATCAGTTCGTCACGTTGGGCCCGCAAATAGACACTGGCAGCTTCCTTGTCGCGGATGGCGGGATCTGCAAAGACCTGTTCGATGCGCTGTTCGGTCTGAATGAGCCGGTTGGTGGTACGCAGATATTCGATGACAATGGCTTTGTTCGTTTCCCGATCGAAGAGGTGCGGCAGCCCGATCGAGCCCTGTTCGAGCTTGGTCCAGGCCGCGTCCCAAACCCAGTTGGGGTAATCGAACTCGATCTCGCGCGTGAAAGTACGGACGCGGTCCGAGGCGCCGGTCAGGCGCGGCGCGTCCCCGGTCACGGCAATAATGACGGCCAGGCTGAGCGCCAGGGTGTCCAATATTCTCAAAACACGAAAAAACATGCGGCGATTATAACCATAAAAAGAACTGACAGGTTTTAGGCCTGTCAGTCCCTGCTTTTCTTCTTTCGGGAAAAATCAGCTTTGCGGGTTCTTCAAATATTCATCGATGGCCTGGGCGGCTCTGCGCCCGGCCACCATGGCCGTCACGACCAGATCGGGTCCGGTGACACAATCGCCGCCGGAGAACACGCCGGGGCGCGAGGTGGCGCCTGTCGTCGAACTGGCAGTGATCAAGCCCCAGTCATGTGTTGCGAGATCGGGTGTCGTGTCGCCGATGACGGGATCGGGCCAATAGCCCAGCGCCAGCACGGCGGTATCGCATTCGACGAGGAAGTTCGAGCCTTCCACCGGAACCGGCTTGCGGCGGCCTTTGGCATCCGGTTCGCCGAGTTCCATTTGCAGGCATTCCACGGCCGCGAGGCGCCCGTCTTCTCCCGCGCTGAATCTGACCGGCTGGGTGAGGAAGCGATACTTTGCCCGTTCCTCCCTGGCCATGGAGCGGTCCTTGTGACCGCCGGGCATTTCCTTTTCCGTGCGGCGGTACAGGCAGGTGACCTCTTCGGCGCCCAGGCGCAGGGCGGTGCGCAG
>JBAVVF010000649.1:0-3924 GCA_049697155.1 Anaerolineales bacterium | reverse complement strand
GACTCCTCCCGGGCCTCTTCGGGATGGGTCAGGACGTAGCGCACGTGCTCCAGGGTCGCCTCGCTGATGAAGCCGTCGAACTCGACCACTTTGAACCCCTTGGGCTTGATGTCGGCTTCGTAAATCGAGTAGTTGTTCACGACCAGGGGCCGTTTGTAGTAGATTGCTTCGATGAAGGCGTTGCCGAACCCCTCGATGGCGGATGGATACGTGACGAGGTCGGCGTGGGGATAGATGTCGCCCAGCGTGAAGATCTTCCGCCCGTCGGGCGTGAGGCCGCGCACCTCGCCGACGATGGCCGACTCGAAGTTGATCCGGACGTCCAGCAAAGCAGCAAACTCTTGCACCCGCTGTTCGTATTCGGTGCCTTCATCGCCCGCCGCGTGTGAGACGACCAGGGAGGCCGGCATGTTCAGGCGGCGCGTCAGCTCGATGGCATGCTCGATGCCCTTGCGCTGGATGATGCGCGTCGGCTGGAGAAAAAGATACTGGCCGGGGGCCAGCCCGAGGTCCGCGCGGACCGTGCTGGCGTAGTCATCGAGTGGGGATGGGGGAGTATCGAAGTCCATCACATTGGGTACGACCAGTGACGTGACACCGGTCCGGGAAGCCAGCTGGTGGGCCTGGATCGAGTTGATGACCACATGCCGGATGGAGGGCAGCCGGGGCGGAAAGGCCGCGGCAATGTAATCGTGCACGCAATTGTTCATGAAACGCTGGCGTTCCCAGTGAAAGTCGTGATGGTGCGCGATGACGGGATAGCCCGTTTCGGCAATGAATTCGGTCAGGGCCAGCCCCAGCGGGAGATTGAGCGGAATGGTGAGGGCGTTCTCCACGATCAGCAGCTCCAGGTTGAACTGGTGCGCGAACTTGTAGAGATGCTCCTTCAGATAATCCTTTAATTTCTGGATCTGCCGCGTGACCCGCGCCGGCCGGATGTAGACGGAGAAAAAGTCATGGTGCAGTTTCCCGATCTCGGGATGGGCCCGGCGGCCTTCGTGCAGGGTTCCCCAGGTGGCGGCATACACGGTTTCGTTGATGGCCTGAATGGTGGGATTGCGGTAAAACGCCTCTGTGACTGTATAACTTTTTTCGGCCGGACGGTCGCACTCGCCGCAGAAGTAATAGCAGTCATGTCCGAGCCGCTCCAGCACAGCTGCCCACTTGGATGTTTCCAGCGAAACACCATCGGTGCCTGCAAAGCGCGTGGACACGAATCCAATGCGCCGTGATGTTTTCATACTCGCTCCTTATTTCAAGATAAATTTCTGCCCTGATGTTTACAGCCAGTTTTGGCCGGTTCTGCATTGGTTTGTTACAATACGCTCAATCCCCTTATGAACACTTTTTATACCATACATCTGGATTTCCTCTATGGTGAGCAGTCTGCCCGGCAGGTGGAAGCGCGCCTGCTGAAGCTGATCGAGCGCTATCGCGGGCGGATCCCCAAACCGGCTGATTCCTCCCTGACGGAGCGCGACTCGCTCCTGATTACGTATGCCGATCAGGTGCAGGAGGCAGACAAGACACCTCTGCAGACTCTCACAGAATTTTGTGAGTCCCATCTGCAAGGTGTCCTCAGCGGTATTCACATCCTGCCGTTCTATCCGTGGTCCTCGGATGACGGGTTTTCGGTGAAAGATTATCGGGCCGTGGATCCGGCCCTGGGAAGTTGGGACGACATCGAAAGGCTGGGACGATCGTTCCGCCTGATGTTCGACGGCGTGATCAATCACGCCTCGGCGCAGGGGGACTGGTTCCAAGCCTTCCTGCGGGATGAAAAGCCGTATCGCGATTATTTCGTGACGGTCGAGGGCGATCCGGACCTTTCGAAGGTTGTCCGCCCGCGGGCCCTGCCTCTGCTGACCGAATATCAAACCACCTCCGGAACGCGGCGGGTCTGGACGACGTTCAGCGCCGACCAGGTCGACCTGGATTTTTGCAACCCGGATGTTCTGCTCGAGATCTTCGATGTCCTGCTGATGTACGCGCAGCGCGGTGCGCAGTTCCTGCGCCTGGACGCGATCGCGTATCTGTGGAAGGAGATCGACACGTCCTGCATTCACCTTCCCCAGACCCACGCGGTGATTCAGCTGCTGCGCGCAGTGCTCGACGAAGTAGCTCCGCATGTCCGTTTGATAACCGAAACCAATGTTCTGCATGCGGATAACCTCTCCTACTTTGGGGATGGAACCAACGAAGCCCAGCTCGTTTACAACTTTGCCCTGCCGCCCCTGGTGCTGCATACGTTCCGTACCGGCGATGCCGGGGTTCTCGCGCGTTGGGCCTCGGAATTGAACCTGCCGTCCGACCGGACGACATTCTTCAACTTCCTGGCCTCCCACGACGGCATCGGTCTGAATCCGGCCCGCGGCATCCTGTCCTCTGCCGATATCGAGGCGCTGGTCGAACAGACCCTGGCCCACGGCGGCCTGATCTCCTACAAACATAACACGGATGGTACCCATAGTCCGTACGAGATGAACATCAGCTATTTCGACGCGCTCTCCAGCCCCGATGGGAGTGAGTCCCTCGCTCTGCAGATCGACCGTTTCATGGCGGCTCAGGCGATCATGCTTTCACTGGTCGGCCTGCCGGGGATCTACTTCCATAGTTTGTTCGGTTCGCGCAACTGGCAGGCAGGCGTGCAGGTCACAAAACAGAACCGTACGATCAACCGCCAGAAACTGGAGCGCAAAAAGCTGGAAGGTGAACTCGCCGGGCCGGACTCACTGCGGGTGCAGGTGTTCACGCGTTATCGCCAGTTGCTCCGGGCGCGGGACTCTTCCTCCACCTTTCATCCGCATGGGGCGCAGGAGGTTCTGGAGGCGGGGCGGGGGATCTTTGCAATGTGGCGCATTTCGCCTGATGGCTTGGAAAGGGTTCTCTGCCTGCAGAACGTCACGGCGCGAGAACAACGGGTCGCGGGCTTAATAACCAAAACGGCTCGTGATCTGCTCACGAACCGCTCCTACAATCCAACGATTACGATGGAACCCTATCAAACGTTATGGCTGGCCGCCTAGTCCAGCACCTGCAGGATGTGACTGACCGCAGTCGAGGCGGGTCCGCCGAGGGATTGGATCAGGGCCGTCTTTGCGTTCGCGACCTGGTTCGCCTCGGCCTGCCCCCGCAGTTGGAGCGCGGCCTCGACGGCCTGGTACACGCCCGCCGCGCCGCCGGGGAAGCCGCGGGCCTTCATCCCGCCCATGGTGGCGCAGGGGATTTTTCCTTTTAATCCGATCTCGCCATTCTCGGCCAGCTTCCAGCCCTGACCTTTCACGGCAAACCCAACGGCTTCGAGCTGCAGGGCCGCGTAAATGCTGAATACATCGTGATATTCGAACAGATCGATATCATCCAGGCGGACACCTGCCTTCTTCATGGCCGTGCCTGCGGAAACCTGGGCGGTGTCGAAGAACAGCATGTCCTTGCGATCGTGCAGGGCCAGTGTGTCTGAGGCCGCGCCGGAGCCGGCCACCTTCACGAGCGGATGCGGATACCCTGGCGGGAGCAGGTCGCGGCGCGTGAGAATGAGCGCGGCCGCGCCGTCCGCATTGGGGGCCACGTCGAACATGTTGAGCGGGTCGCTGACCATTTCGGCTTTGGCATAGGTCTCAGGCTTGATGGCCTTGCGGTACATGGCGCAGGGATTGCCGGCGCCGTTGGCGTGGGCGGTGAGGACAAAGCCCGCAAATCCATTACTCGGAACGTTATTTTCGTACATATAACGCTTCATCAGGAGGGCCGCCTGGGCCGCGGCAGTCATGCCGTGCACGGCTTCGAATTCGGCATCGCTTGTGGTCGCAATGGCGGTATCCACATCCGGGCCGATCTTGTCCGTAAATTTCTCGACCCCCACGACCAGCACCACGTCCACCATGCCGCTTGCGACCGCGAGAAAGCCCTGTCGCAGTGCTGCGC
>JBAVVF010000648.1:0-2279 GCA_049697155.1 Anaerolineales bacterium | reverse complement strand
GGCGCTGGCTTGGAATCAACGATACACAGGCGATTGTTTTGAATTCCAAACTTGCCGAAGATGAGGGCGTCCAGGTCGGTGACTTCATCACCATGACCTCGACAACCAGGCCGGTCCAATGGCAGGTGGTGGGCCTGGTCTTTGATACCAGCAACAACCACCGGGCCGCATTTGTGCCCCTGGACAGCTTTGCCGCGCTCAACAAACAGGATGGCTTTGCGACTGCATTGCTGGTCCAAACCAGCGATCATAGCGATGCAACCCAAAGCGCAGTCGAAAAGGCGCTGGTCGATCTGTATGAAAAGCACGACATGGCGCTGAGCGGCAGTACGACAATCAATATGATGATCGCGCAAAATCTGTCCCAGTATGACATCATCTCTTACCTGATGCTGGCCATGTCCATCCTGATGGCGGCGGTGGGCGGACTGGGTCTGATGGGCAGCATGTTCCTCAGCGTCACAGAGCGCAGGCGCGAAGTGGGAATCATGCGCGCCATTGGCGGCGATTCAAGAGCCATTGCTCGAATCTTCGTCAACGAGGGAATCACGCTGGGGTTCCTGAGCTGGCTGGCCGCTGCCGCCCTGAGCGCCCCCGCCAGCGACGCGTTTGCGCGGGCCATCGGGGTCGTCCTGTTTGGGCTTCCGCTCACTCCGAATTTTTCCTGGACAGGCCTCGGGCTGTGGCTGCTGATCGTGCTGGGACTATCGGCCCTGGCATCCGCCTGGCCGGCCCGGCAGGCAGCCCGCGCCAGCGTACGTGAGAGTCTGGCATATGAATAGGGGTTAAACAGGGAAAGATGATCTGGAAGAATCCGCCTGGGGGATCACTGGGTGAGGTCTAAGCAGTTACGGCAAACAACAGGCACCTGTGTTTTACTCAAGGATCACTCCCTTATCTGAATGACATTCAATACCATTTGTGGGGATGACCTCAAACACATTCAAAGTCGTGTTGGCTCGCCATGCCAATAGAATCTTTTCATTTTTACCAACAACAAAGATTTCGTTATCAACCTCACCATTAAGCAAACATCCATCCGGGATTAAGATGGTGCCACTTTCTAAATTTGACAATTCCAAAACGTCCTTTATTTCCCAGTACGCATTGCCATTCGAATCGTTATGAGTCAATTTGCTTAGCCACAACATTCTGCCATCAGCATCTGAGACCAGCGATAAGCCATAGACATTCGAATCCTGGATGATCATACTGAGTTCTTCAGAGAGACCCGCGGGAAGAGGCGGGTAACTCAAACCAATATATTTGCTGATTTTTTCAGGATCTGACCCATTCGCCAGCACGGCGGTCGGACTGTTTTCCACAGGGTCTGGAGTAACTACAGGTTCAGGAGTGTTGGTCTGGTTTTCTTTAACTGTGACAATGAGTTCAGGCATATCAACAGGCGCGGGCGCAGTTTCCAATTGTCCGCAAGCTGAGAAAAGCAGAATTATGATTCCAACCCATAGAACGTTTTTCATTCGTTTATTCATGTTGACAGTCCTTTCATCGAAATAATTCCAATGCACTGCTACCCCAGAAGATCCGGGGTTGGGTTCTCTTACGGCACAGATTAATTGGAATTGTTTCAGAAAGGGCGGGCGATGCCCAACGGCTTGCGACATCGTCCCGATACCCCCTGGTGGACGGGACGCAAACAGGCGTATTCAGGCTGAATAACTATTCGAGTACTCTACTCCCGCGCCTGAATGGCTTTCCGCGCCAATGCTCCCTGGTACTGTGTCGGAAGTTCATCGGACAGCTTGGAGATGTGTTTGTTCAACTGCATGCGCAGGAAATCCCGCATTCGTTCGTCTGCCTCGAAGTTGTTCAGCAGGAACTGGAAAACTGCGTTCGTCTCCCCGCTTTCGATATCGTGGACCAGCTGGCAGGCATCCTGCAGATTCTTCACGCCCTGCAGCGCTTTTTCCACGCAGATTTCAGTGACCGCCTGCAGAAGCCTGACGGTCTGATCGTCCACCAGCCCGGAGAGCTGTTCTGCGGGCACCCTGGACTTCAAGCCTTCCAGCCATTCGGCGTGCTTCGACTCCTCGTAGGCATATTGCTTCCAGAGCGCGGCGACATCGGGGCAATGGGCGAATTTGGCTTCCAATCCCTGGAACAATCGTTGAGCGGCTTGCTCGGCCGCGATGGCCATTTCGAACGTCTGGGCGACGGTGACATTGTCCATTTTGGCTTCTTTCTGTGCTGGTGAAGCGAAATCTGTGGTAATTATAGCCATATTTCGCAGCCGGTCACCTTACAGGAAAGTATAGGGA
>JBAVVF010000647.1:0-9125 GCA_049697155.1 Anaerolineales bacterium | reverse complement strand
GTTCCTGCCACGGGAACAGGGGGGAACCGACGTCGGTGTAGTCCGCGTAGCCCTGGCGGTGACCGTAGACCGGCTTGATCTCGGTTTCGGCGTAAAGCACGCTGAAGTTTTCGGAGACGGGTAACCTGATCTCGCCCGCTCCCACATTTTCGAGCCGGACGTGAATCCAGAGAAATCTATTATCCCCGGTGGGCAGCCTTTGTGTGCCGAACTCGGTGACGAAACTATCGGTGATCTCGGCCCGGTCCATGCTCACCTGCAGGTCGCGCCAAACAATGGCCCCGCCGGGAGCGGAAGGCGTCGGCAGGGCGGTCGCGGTCGGCTGGGGGGAGGCGGTGGGCGCGGCAGTGGATTCCATCCCGGGCGAGCAGGCCGTCAGGAGGAAAAGTCCGAGAAAAAGAAGGCGGTATGCTTTTTTCATTGGAAACCGTTCTGATTCTAATACGTACGAATAGCCCCGTCCGTTTCCCCGCCAAAACAAGAGGCGAGTGGAAACGGCTTACGAGCCGGTCGCGGCGAACCGGGCCCCGCCCGGGCTGGTCACGGAGATGGGGAGTGGCTACCTGAGTGTGTTAAGCCACAGAGACCACAGAGTTTTTGAGAGATTTTTTCTCAATGGGCTCAGTGTTCTCTGTGGCTAAGAAAGTTTTTACCCACACTTTTCGCCACTCCCCGAAAATGACAAGCGTGACCAAACAAAATTAATTCGGTACAATGGACGTGTGCTGCAGATCGATGAGAACTTATTGGTACGGCAGGTTGCCCAGGGCGATGAAGGTGCTTTCCTGACCCTCTATGATTGCTATGTCGGGCGCGTGCATGCACTGACCACCCGCATTCTGGGCGACTCGATGCTGGCCGAGGAGGCCACCCAGGATACCTTCCTCAAGCTCTGGAGCCGCGCCAACACATACCTGGCGGAGCGCGGGTCGCTTCTGCTCTGGCTGCTGACGATTGCCCGCCGTACCGCCCTCGACCGCCTGCGGCTCGAAAAGCGCCGCCCCATGCTGTCCGATTCAACCGACCCGGCGGAGCTCTGGCAGACCATCCCGGATGACAAGAGTCTTCCTGAAGAGGCTCGCTGGCGCAGCATGCATTTTGCCGTGCAATCCCTCTCCCCGGAACACCGCCAGGTAATCGAGCTGGCCTACTATCAGGGCCTGAGTCAGAGTGAGATTGCCGAGGTGCTGGGCTGGCCGCTCGGCACGGTCAAGACCCGTCTGCGGGCCGCCATGGAACATCTGCGTGAAAAATGGAACCAGGAGTAAATACAAATCCATGCCGGCCGGCGTATATATAGTAGGAGTACAAGTTCATGGTTCGTGACGATCATTTCCTCCTGCATGAGAACATTCCCGCCTATGCCCTGGGTGCATTGGAGGGGGAGGAGGCGCGCGCCCTGGAAGCTCATCTCCAGACCTGCGAGTCATGCCGGGCCGAACTGGCCGACTACCGCGCCGTGAGCGACAGCCTGCTGGCGGCCATCCCGCCCCGGCAGCCGTCCCCCGCGCTCCGGAAGCGACTGCAGTCCCGCCTGCCCTCCGCACAGAAATCCGCGCGGCCGCGTTTCGCATGGTCCTTCGGCCAACTGGCAACCGGGGGCGCGCTTCTTCTTTTGCTCGGACTGAACCTCTTATCCTTTGCACAAATGCGTGAGCTGCAGCGCCAGCAGTCTGATGTCCTGCGCCAGCTGCAAAACAACCAGGCCGCCCTGGCCATGCTGTCCTATCCGGAGACACGGGCGCTGGCGATCGAGGCGGAACACGTCTCCGGCACGGTTTTGCTCGACACGGAGCGCAACAGCGCGGCCCTGGTCATGTGGAATCTTTCCGAACTGACCCCGGAACAAAGTTACCAGGTCTGGCTGATCGAACCGGATGGGCACCGGGTCAGCGCCGGGTTGTTCCGCGCCGAGTCCGATCTGCCCTATACGACCCAGCCGATTTTTTCCAGTCAGGATATGTCGAATTTTGTCGGGATCGGCGTGACCATCGAACCGGCCGGCGGCAGCGACCAGCCGACGGGTCCGCGCGTCTTTAAAGTCGATTTCTAGTTGGTGGGATTCCTCTAATCTCCAGCTAAGTATTCATCAATCCAATTTCATAACCGGGGGCGTACTCCTCTTTGAAGACTTACTCAATTCAAAAGGAGAGAGAAAAATGAAAACCCCGTATCTTGTTCTGAGTGCGCTGGCAGGATTGATCCTGCTGGTCACGGCTTGTAGTCCGCAGGCGATGCCTGCCACCTCTGCGCCGGCGACTGAGCCGCCTGCTACGCAGCCTCCCGCCGCGGTCCCTGTGACCGGCGCGGCCACTGTCAGCCTGGGAGAGAACGCCGACCTCGGCTCGTTCCTGGTCGATGATAAAGGCATGACCCTTTATCTCTTCACGAAAGATTCCCCGAACACCACCGTTTGTTACGATAAATGCGCGACCGCCTGGCCGCCGCTCCTCACCAATGGCAATCCCGTGGCCGGGGAAGGCGTGGATGCAGCGCTGCTTGGCACCATCGAACGCACGGATGGCACCACCCAGGTGACCTACAACGGCTGGCCCCTTTACTATTATGAGAAAGATAAAGCGCCCGGCGACGTCATCGGTCAGGATGTGGGCGGCGTCTGGTTTGTGGTTTCAGCGGAAGGTGAGATGGTTGAAAGCATGGCAGCCGCGACAGAAGCTCCCGCAGCCACCGAGCCGGCCGCAGCCGGCGGGACCATGGTTAACCTGGGAGAGCATGACACCCTGGGTTCCTTCCTGGTGGACGATAAAGGTTTGACCCTTTACCTTTTCACGAAAGATACCCCGAACACGACCGTTTGCTATGATAAGTGCGCCACGGCCTGGCCCCCGCTGCTGACCACGGGCGATCCCGTCGCAGGTGAGGGCGTGGATGCCTCCTTGCTGGGCACCACCGAACGCACGGATGGCACGATCCAGGTTACCTACAATGGCTGGCCGCTTTATTACTACGAGAAAGACAAGGCCCCCGGCGATGTGATCGGTCAGGATGTGGGCGGAGTCTGGTTCGTCGTCTCCGCTGCCGGAGAGCAGGTCACGACACCCTAGCACTTTCCGTCAACACAAAATGCCATATACCTTTTGAGTACATGGCATTTTGTGTTGGTGTCCGGGAGGCGATAGTTTTCCTACCTTCGCTTCCAGACGAACCAGACCATCACCATCAACGGCAGGAAGGCTGCCGACCCGCACAGCGGATTTGACCTTTGAGGCACAGGTGTGGGTGTTGTTTCCGGTGCAGCGGTTCGCGTAGGTTCGCCGGGAGGCGTATCTGTTGGCGGGGGAGGAGTAATTCCCAGAGTAGGTGTGGGCTCCTCAACGGTAGGCTCGAGTGTCGGCCAGGGCGTCGGGGTTTGCGTCAGCCAGGGAATGTCGAACTTGTCCCCCACTAGGGTGATCGAACCGTTGAACATATTCCGAATACCCAGGGCGATCTCCCGAACGACCGGATCATTGGGCGCCAGCTCGAGCGCTGTGTTAATCTCATTCAAGGCCCGGTAGGTGTCGGGGTTGGCGTTGATCTCCGTGAACCTCCACATGGAATGCTGTGCCAGGAGATCGGCGAAGCCCGCATGCCACTGCGCATCCTCCGGTTTGAGCGCGAGGCACTTCTCGTAGGCTTCGATGCTCAACCGGTATAACTCCAGCCCGGCAGCATCCTCGCGATAACCTTTGCTCATGAAGAAAACCTGTTTGTAAGCCTTGCCGAGCATGCCCCAGGCTTCGCCGTCGTTGGGATTCTTGCTCGTGCTTTCCCGAGCCGCGAGCACGCCCTGCCAGGCCGCGGGAGCTACGAGGGCAAACTCCATGTTTTGTTCCTGACCCGGTTCGAAGTTCTCGAAGTGCCAGCGGACTTCGTTTCCCTGGAGTACACCACCAGGAGTGGTTGTTCCCCAGCCGATCTCAAAATCCAGGATTATATTTTGAGGGCTGGCTTCGTATGGCAGGCGCAGGATGATGTCCGCGCTGCCGATGGTATCCTTCCAGCCCGCGCCGGTTTCCAAAATGTAGTAGAAGGCTGTAAATGGATAATAACCTGTGCCCCTGAGATCATAGGCCACGCTGACGGATACCTCCTGCCCGGCCGGGAAGATGATATCGAACTCCGCCCACGGGATATCGTTATCCGGATTATTCTCATCGGGGTACGTGACGCGCCGGTGCTGGACCTGCTTCCCGTTGACCTTGACTTGCAGGTTGGTGATCTCCGGATAGCTGCCCCAGCCATCGCTGGCCGAGATCGGGAAACGAACTGCCATACTCTCGTCTGCTGCTCCCAGATTCTGCATTGTGAAATCCGCGCTGACGCGGGCCCGTCCCAGACTCTCAGGCGTGATATCCCTCTGGACCTCGATGACCACAGTCTCAGCCGCCATGCGGACCTGGGTCACTTCCGCGCCGGGCTGTGGGTTGCTGCCCGGCGGCTGGGCCGGCGGCGCGATATCGGCGCGAACGCTCGAGGGGAAGGCCAAAAGAACGAAAAGCAGGACGATGAAGCACACACGTTTCATGGTGACCTCACATGGCTGGCTGGGGATAGTTAAAATCATTATAGCATTCAGGCGAACCCGCATAGCGTTGCAGTTATTCGACCTTCCGGGCCTGATCGATCAACCACTCCTCGATCTCGGGAATGTTCTCGCTCAGGCGCGCACCGGCCACGATCGGCAGCCAGCGCCGGTATTCATCCATCCTGTTGGAAAACTGGCGAAAATAATGTTTCAGGTACGTCGAGTGAAAAACCTTTACAAAGGTTTTCTGGAGTTTGCCGGGGCTTTGGCTGCTGGCCGCCGCGCCCAGCAGGATGACCGAGGTGCGCGCCACGTCTGCCAGCGGATTGCCGCGCGAGGCGTCGATCCAGTCGATGACGACGGTCTCTTTTTCGGAGACCAGCACGTTGTCGGGATGGAAGTCGCCGTGACAGATGCGGTCGCCCTCCGGCAGGGAGTCGAGTGCCTTCAGCAGGGTCTCTTTCAGGGAAGTGGGCAGCGCCCGCGCCTCGTTGAGCTTGGCCCAGAGTCGACTTCGCTGTGTGGGGATGGCAGTATCAAAGGAACATTCGTGCATCTCCAGGTGCAGCCGGGCCAGATCACGGGCGTAGGTAAAGAGCATCCACGGCTTGCGCGCAAACATCTGCAGCATCGATTGACCGGCCGCGCGTTCATAGATCAAGCCATTCCGACCCTGCACCTGGACCAGGTCCAGCACGGCCGGAGTCTTCACGCCGCTGGCATGCACGGCCCGGGCGATCTTTCGCTCATATTCGATGCTGTCGAGATTGAACCACGGGTGGAAAAGCTTGAGAACGTGACCGGCGTCCCAGGCATGGACATCGGCCGTCCGGCCGCGGGCGAAGGGAGGAGCGAGGGAGGTCTCTTTCATGGTCAATTGCCCTGATTATAGGATATTCCATCGAATTCGCCGGCTGGCCGACTGCTTTTAGTTGCTAACGGAGCATGAGACTACTATAATGAGAATCAGCCCACACGTCCGGGCGATTCCTGGCAATCCGAAAGGAGGTCCCGCCATGAATACTCAGAAACCCAATTTCCAACGCGTTCTGCTGACCATCCTGATCGTCCTGTTCATCCTGACCAATGCTGTGTTCAACTATGCCAATTGGGCGGCCGATCCGGGCTTCATGGAATGGTGGATGCTCCTGCTGAACGTCCTGATCCTTTCGATCCCGCTGGTGCTGTTGTACGGGTCGATCTATGTGCTGGTGATGGGCTGGCATGAACGCTCCACGCTGGGACGGGTCGGCCCGCGGCTGGCGAAGATCATTCACTGGGCGCCGCGCGTCGCGGCCATGCTGATCATCTTCTTCATCAGCCTGTTCTCCCTGGACGTGTTCGAAGCGGAAGCCAGTCCCCTCGAGCTGCTGGGCGGATTCCTGATGCATAACATTCCGTCCATTGCCATGCTCGTGCTGCTCCTGTTTGCCTGGAAGCGGCCGGTTGTGGGATTTGTGGTCTTTTTGATCGCCGCGGCGGCCTTTACCTTTTTCTTCGTGCGGGATATTTCCTCCCTGCCCAATCTCCTGCTCTTCGTCTTCCCGATTTTGCTGATCGCGGCCCTTTTCTACGCCGACTGGAAATGGCTCAAACCGTCAGCGGCGTAGCTGAGATTTGTACCGGCGAAATTAAAATAATAAACATCCTCCCCGGGCACGTAACAGCTCGGGGAGGATCATTTTCAACTGCTTCTAGCCTGGGCAGTTGTGCCAATCAGCGTCGATTGGAAAGTGCGGGTTTCCTTTTCCACCTCATGTTCATATACCGGTCGCCGCCTTCGAGTTCGTCCAGCATCTGGGCCAGGCGTTTTTGCCGGGTGGCATCCCGTTTGGCGCGCGTGATCCAGCCCATGTAGTCGTTCTGCTGATAGTCGGGGCGGGCACGGTAGGCCTCCATGAGACCGCGTTCGGTCAGTGCGGCGCGGACGTCATCGGGCATGGGATGGCGGGTGCGGGTGAGTGGCATGGAACCTCCAGTGGCAGACGCCAGTCATAGGCGAACGGAAATACCGGCACCGGCTTATCTTCGCTCGGACACAGGTTGTAGCGCAGCTCCTGGATCAGCTCGCGGTACGGCACTTCGAAGATGCTATCCGCCCGGATGCGGGCCGGTTCCAGCGCTTCGTAACGCGGAGCGTCCGGGTGGAGTGCGACGCGGGCGTAGTCGTGCCCAGTCACGCCCCAGACGCGCTCCGGGGAAAGCTGGTATTCATCACGCAGATAGGTTCCGGTAATGCCCGGCACAAAGATGACGGGGGGAGTGGTATCCATGTAACTGTAATTGGTTTTCGACAAAATCAGTAGACTTCTTGCATAAGCCGCAGGGCAACCATGCTGCAGACCTTTTGAACCACGGAAACGCAGAGACTCTGAGAAAAAACAAGGGGAAAAACTCCGTGACTTGATGTCTCCGGGGTGAGGTTTTGGACTTTTGCAAGAGGCCTAGTATAGCACCGGCTGCGAAGCAATACAATCCGGCATGGAGCTTCCATGGTCCTGGCTCAGGATGAATCCGTGAAAAACGTCAGTTTGCATTTCAGCCGTTTTGAATATAATGATTTGAGAAGTCCGTTTCGGCCAAGGACAGAGATATCATGGGATACACATTCATCAGCTACTCCCGCAGGCAGTTGTATTTTGCTGAAGCGATCGCACTTCATCTGCAGAAGCTCGGCATCGAGGTCTGGTTCGATCTTCAGCAGCTGAGTGCAGGCACAGACTGGGCCGCCGCGCTGAAGGCCGGATGTGAGAATTGTGAGCGTCTCGTGCTGGTGGTCTCGCGGGCGGCCCTGGCCTCACCCTATGTCCAGGCGGAATGGGATTCGGCCCTGCGAAATGGACATGAGGTGATCCTGGCCGTGGTGGAGGATGTAAGGATCCCCAAAAAACTGCGCTGCTATCCGATCTATGATTTCCGGGTGGCGTTCAATCGCCCGCTCAAGCGCCTGGCCGCCTATCTGACCGAAAAAGCGCCGGCCCAAAGGGATCGCATCCGCGATCCCGGTCCGTTCCCTTTGTCATTGCACCTATCGCCGATGATCTGGCTGTCACTGATGGCAGTGACCCTGCCCTATCTTTGGCCGCTGCTGTTCAGTCTGACCGGATTCGGAAATAAGCCTGTGAAGACCGGAGCTTCGCTGGTGCTGGTCTCCCTGCTCCTCCTCATCGCGGTCTCTAGCATGGGCACACGTCGTTTCTGGACTCACGACCTGAGTTTCCAGGGGTTCCACTATCTGGCAGGATTCGCCCTGGTGGCACAGCTTGGCACTCTGGCTCTCGCCATATTCCTCAATACTGTGTCTGCTGATCGGCTGCTTATTGGACTGGTAGTGAGTTTTCTGTGTAGCCTGATTTTCTATCTATGGATCATCAATCATTCTGCCGTGCTCCTGCGCTGGTTTCCGGCGGGACAGGTGCCGCAGAAATTGCGGCGGCGCTTCCATGCACCGCTGTTGAAAAAGGGACGGGTGCTTGAGGAAGAGTCGCCTCCCTTCGCCCCGATCCGGTTTGCCGTGCACGCTGACCTGGCGGACCGGCCGCTTGCCGACCTCGTGAGGAAAGCCCTGCGGGAGTCCGGCCATACGGAAGTGGTGGAAGCGCTGCAGGCCGACAAGCATATCTATATTGTCACCAATCGCACTTCGCGTGCAGTGATCGAGCAGGCCGGCAGGAAGAAGAACCAGGACTCGATTTTCATCCTGGGCTCCAGTGTGGACTGGTGTGAAAGCCTGGCGGGCGTGGGGCGAACCCAGTTCATGGATTTCAGGGAGAACAATCGCCGGGACCTGAAAGTGTTTGCCAAAAGCCTTGGGAACCTCGAGGCCTGGCGGCGCCAGTATGGTCTGGAAGTGACGCCGAAGAAGTTCGAGGCTTTCCATGCTCCGGCCGGGATCCAGTTCTATCGATACCTGGGTTACATCCGCATCGCAGGCGCCATGGGGATGGGGATTGGATACCTGGTCAATGGATTGCTGCCCGGTTCTGTTTTTGAGCTCCTGGTCGGACTGGTGCTGTTTATCATCGTGAATCGGACCCTCCAGCGTCGGATCACGTTCCCGATTGCCGTGGGCATGCTGTTCGTATTCCCCATGCTTCGGGGCTTATATCTGGCTGCCTATACATACATTATTCCGGAACTGGCGATGCTCTGGTTCGTCTGGTGGACGGGGCGTTACTGGTTCCCCGCAAAAGCGCCTCTTGGCCGGGATGCACTCGGGATGGATGCCTGCGGCACGGTCAGACGTGGCGGGCGCATCATCACGACCGCGGTGGCAGTTTTCGCCGGAATTTTCTCTGCCACAGGACAGATCTTTATATCGCTCGGATTTAGTTAGTTTCTGGTGCAAAACTCGCTCACGCCGCCATCTCGAAGATGCCGCGCAGCGGTACTGGTGGTGATCACCGGATACGCCTGCGCCGGGGACGGCGCAGGGATCCCTTTTGCACCAAGAACTAGTTAGTCCGCCGGCTTCTGCCTGTCAATCGATCTCACGCGAGCCGAGGGTTTCCCAGCCGCGACAACCTGCAGCGGCCATCCCGCACACCTATCATATTTGTCGTGCGATCGGAAACTGAAGAGTGACTGTAGGTTCTCC
>JBAVVF010000646.1:0-4783 GCA_049697155.1 Anaerolineales bacterium | reverse complement strand
GAACATGTCCAGCCCGCTTGTTGTACCCACCCAGAGTTGATCGTTCCGATCCAGGTAAAGAACATTAATATGGTTGTCGCTCAGGCTGGACGGATTGGCATCATTATGGAGAAAATGCCTGAACTCCTCGGTGCGCGGGTCGTAACGATTCAAGCCGCCGAGACGCGTGCCGACCCAGATATATCCGTCCCGGTCTTCGACAATGGAGGTGATCAGGCGGTCGCTGAGGCTGTTTGGCACATCCGGATCAGGCTTGTAAATCTTGAACGTATAGCCATCATAACGATTTAACCCATCCTCGGTGCCGAACCATAGAAAGCCGCGGCTGTCCTGAAAGATGACGCGCACGGAGCTCTGCGACAGTCCCTGCTCGATTCCAATGTGATCGAAACGCAGGACACAGTTGCAGATCGGGGGGAGGGATGCAGGTGAGATCCGGCTCGGGACCCGGGCAGTGCCGGTCGATGTAGCAACAGCCTCGGGCGTAGGAGGCGTCTCTCCACTGCTACAGGCGCCCAGGAAAACCGCAAGCAGGAGTCCCAGAACGATGGATAATCTTCGTTTCATCTTACTATTACCTACTACAGTATAGTACATAACCCGTCCATTGCATTTACCTTTAACGCCCCTCTAAGGAGGGGTTTTTGTCCATCGTTCCACATATTGGATGAGTACCTGCACCGGTCAGGATTGGGGGCGAATCCGTCGAAAAGCAGTATCCAAATTAAAAGGGAACGACTGGTGCGTATTCATAAGGTAATGAGTGAAGTGAAGCTCCATCCGGTCGAGGACTTTCTGAAGAAATTCCCGCACATGCTGAGCGGCGGACAGCAGCGCATCGTGATCGCGCGGGCTATGCTGTGTGAACCCAAACTGATCGTGGCGGACGATCCTGTTTCGATGCTGGATGCCTCTGTGCGCGTGGAGATCCTAAAGCTCATGCGCGCGCTGCAAGAGTCGCATGGTCTCTCGGTGATTTACAACACCCATGATCTGTCATGCCTTGCTCGCCGCGACCTCCGACACCGACACGCACAACGCCGAAACATTCAAGGAAGTACCGCCCGGCGAGCCGCCTAGCCTGGTCAACCCGCCGACGGGCTGCCGGTTCCACCCGCGCTGTCCTCATTTTATGGCCGGTCTGTGTGACGTGAAGTTCCCGCCGGATTTCGAGCCGGAGCCGGGACATTTTGTGGCTTGTTGGTTGTATCAATAGTTTCACCGCGCAGGGCGCGAAGATTCTTGAAGCTTTTCTCCGCGTACTTGGCGATTCAAAAAGTTATGATTAATTCTCCCCGTTTCCTTCTCGGCCTGGCCCTGATGCTCCTGGGCATTATTCTGCCATTCCTAATGGTCATCCGTGTATTGGAGTCCACCTTCTTCCTGAACTTCTTTTCATGGGGCGCCTCGGCGGCCGGGCTGCGCTCGGCGCAGTGCGGCGCAATGCAGGTGTTACACAGATTGACACGGATTCCTGCCTGAAGTGCTCAAACAAAGACGTTGGGAAATAAACAATCCGCCGCTCCACACGATCTGGGACGGCGGATTGTGTGTAAATCCGTGAGATCTGTGGCTAGTCTGTGAGAAGATTAAATTCGGGGTGAGTCATGTTTTGTGCATTGAAATCGATTGCTCTTAACCTGTGAATGAAATATATGGCCAACGCAAACAGCACGATTGCATTGGCCTGATGAATGAGTGCCACCCAGATATTCACATAGGAAAGAATCGTCAGCACGCCGAGGGTAATTTGCAGGGCGACAGCTGCAATCAGCCACAGCAGGCCGATTTGGATATCCTGCGGATAGCTCTGCTTTTTTACCAGATACAACACTACCGGGATGGCAATGATTCCCAGCCAGGCCAGCCAGCGGTGAATGAAAACAATGGTCTGCGGGGTCTCGAACAGGTTGATCCACGAGCTGAAAAGGTTCGGCGGTATCCATTTGCCGAACATGAGAGGCCATGAGTCTGAGACGTGACCGGCCTTGAGCCCGGCGGTCATGCCGCCGTAGGAAATCTGAACGATCAGCAGGATGAACGAAGCCAGAGCCAGTTTGGAGGGTGGGGACCATTTTGCCCTTTTGCCTGGCTCCGAAAAACCATACTTGTGTCCCAGCGCGGTCCAGAGACTCAAGCCTAATAGCGTCAGCGCCAGGAGCAGGTGGATCGTCAGGTTGAAGTGACTGACGGAGGGGCGATCCACCAGGCCGCTGGCGACCATGATCCAGCCGGCAAAGGCCTGCGAGATGAAGAGCAGTCCCATGACGAAGTAGATGCCAAAGTCCTTGAATGGTATCGTTTTCTTGAACAGAAAATAAAAAACAGGGATGGCATAAAACAATCCCGCAAAGCGGGCGATGAAACGATGGAACCATTCGATGTAAAAGATGTAGCGGTACTCTTCCAGCGTCATGTTGGAATTGACCAGCTTGAATTCCGGCGTTTGCCGGTATTTGGCAAATTCATCCAGCCAGGCCTGGTCCCCGAGGGGAGGCAGCGTTCCACTGACCGGATTCCATTCGGTAATGGAAAGCCCGGAGCGGGTGAGACGCACAAAGCCCCCAAAGACAACCAGAAACGCCACGATGAAGGCAAAAGCCAGGAGCCAATTCATCACGGCGCGGTTCTGCGAAGGGCCGGTGTTCTTCCAGCGGGTTTGAGACATGTGATTTCCTCCGAAAATGAAGTATAGCACTCCCCGTCCCTGCAAAAAACAAAACCCGTCACAGCCAAAGCGAGTGACGGGCGGGGTTCGTTTACCCGGTTTGCAGCTGCATCAACAGCCTGCGATATTGTTCCGCATTGGGAGGCCCGATCAGCAGGATCTGGTTGATGACCACCATGGCTTCCTCCTTCCGCCCGGCATTCAGCATGGCTTCGGCGAGCGAATCCAGTTGCGCCACAGCCTCCTGGGTCCGCCCGGCCTGTTGATAAAGCTGCGCAAGCGCGCGGCGCAGGACGACATCATCGGGGCGTTCCACCAGTAATTCCTCCACGAACTTGATGCCTTCGCTGCCGCGATTTTGGGTCTGTAAATAGGCCAGGTAGCTTTCGATTTCCGCGTTGGCCTGGGCAGGTTGTCCCATTCTCAGGCTGAGCTCGACCAAATTCTTGCGCACGCCGCCATCGTCCGGGTGCATGGTGCGAATCTGTTCGTAGACCCGGATGGCCTGTTTCCAATCCAGCCTCTGCATGTCGATATCTGCCATACGCTGGAGGATGTGCATGTTCCAGCTGCGATCCGCGTTGGCCTGCTGGACCACGCGCAGGGTGGTGGTGTAGGTCTTGCGCGCCATATCGAGTTCGGCCAGGCTGTAATACGCGTCTGCCAGTTTAAGGTATTCACGCACCGCATCATCCACCAGTCCGCGCGCCACAAGCTGGTCGATCAGCTTCTTGCGCGCGCCCATGTCCATGGGGGCCAGCTCGACGACGCGCCGCAGGAGTTTGGCCGCCTGGGCGGCTTCACCGCGCACGCTGTAGGCCTGGGCCGTGGTGCTGAATTTTGCAATCGCTTCCTCGGTATGGTTCTGTCGAACGAGCAGGTCGCCCATTAACGTATGCAGGGGGAGATAGGTGGGAGCGTAGGTCAGTGCCAGGAAGGCTTCTTCCATTGCCGTGCGCAGCTGCCCGGCCCGGGCCAATTGATGGACGTGGCTGATGGCTTCGAGAACCTGGCTCGATTGGGCCTGCAGGATCACTTCGGCGAGCGGCATGAGCATATTGCCATCCTGCTTCGGCATTTGCTCGCGGGCCTTGTACAAGCGGTCGCGCCAATCCTTGTGCATCAGCATGCCGTTGATGTTGTCGCACATGCGTTTGAGCGTCGCCTCATCCTTTTCGAGGGCCTGCGCCTCGATGAGCGGTTCGTACATCTGGCGAATTTCATCCGCCTGTTCGGCAGGCACAACCATCGCATCGGCCAGTTTCAACGCCTCCAGATAGTCCAGCGAGGCGGGCCCGAGCCGACCCAGCTGCTGGTTGATCTGGCCCATCAGCAAACGCGCCCCGAAACCGAAGTCCTTGTGTTTGACTGCATTCTGCAAGTAGCGGACGGCCGACTCGAGCCGGTCACCCTTCGAGCGTAATAGGCCTAAATCGAAATAGAGAGCGGGATGATTGAAACCGGCTTCCAGTGCATGCTCGAGCTCCTCGGCAGCCTGGCTTTCATTGTCCTTGGTCTGGGCGTCGATGGCTTGCCCCAGATGCAGGATCACTTTCGTCTGTTCAGACTGCTGCATGGAGAGCTGACCCGTCCCGCGCATCAATGCCTGCAGGCCGCGCCGCTGTTGGCCGGCCTGGCCGTCGTCGGTGGAGTATTCGAAGAGAATCTCGGCCAGGCGGGTCAGGGCCTTGTGACGGGTTTCAGCGATCGGGTCGAGACCTGAATCGGTTTCCTGTTTGGGATGCTCCAGCTGCTTGACCTGTGCCATCGCGATGGGACCGGTCCCGCCTTTGGGACGCAGCGGTTTCTGCAGAAGCTGGCCGGCCTTCAGAAGCGACAGCGCCTGTTTGGCCTCCTCGCTGCCAGGCACCAGCTGCATAGCCTTGTTGACAAACTCGGCGGCTTTCTGGGTATTACCCGTCCGTTGAACGAGACTCGCAACCGCAATATATTCTGTTGCAGCCTGGGTCTTGTGTCCAAGCCGTTCGTGCGCGAGAGCCAGGCGCGAGTGCGCCATGACGTTATCGGGATCGAGCATGGTCACGCGCACCCAGTTCTCAATGGCTTTGTCGATATCGCGCTGGTTAAGGAAGAGATCGGCAGCCCGTGAGGCCG
>JBAVVF010000645.1:0-2080 GCA_049697155.1 Anaerolineales bacterium | reverse complement strand
GGCTGGAACTGGAAGTCCGTCATGGTCACGTCGATATTCGTGCTGGGGCCGCCTCCCGCGCCGCACGCGACAAGGCTCAGGCTGAGAAGTACAGCCAAAATGATGAGCGTTCTTTTCATTTAGATACTCCTAAAAAGATTTTTAGCCTGTCTATTGTAATCCAACCCTGCATGGATTACGTCTTCCTGCCCCGTCCATTATGATGTAAACTACCTCAAATCCAATCCGGAGATTTCCATGACCGCATACCCAAAATTCGATCCTTCGGCCCGCGTACTGCTTGGGCCGGGTCCCAGCATGGCTCACCCGCGCGTGATGCGCGCCCTGGGAGCGCCCACCGTCGGACACCTCGACCCTGAACTTCTGGCCCTCTATGCCGAGGAACAGGACCTGCTCCGTACGCTTTTCCAAACCACAAACGAATGGACGTTCGCCCTCTCAGGTACGGGTACCTCCGGCATGGAGGCCGCGCTGGTCAATCTGGTGGAGCCTGGCGACGAGGTGCTGGTGGCCATTCACGGCTATTTCGGCGAGCGTCTGGCGGATATTGCCGGGCGCGTCGGCGGCCAGGTAGATCGGATCACGCGTCCGCTGGGAGAGATCTTCACGCTGGAGGAGATCGAATCTGCCCTCAAGAAGAAAAAGTATAAGTTGTTCGCGATCGTCCACGCCGAAACCTCCACCGGCGCGGAGCAGCTCCACATCAAAGAGATCGCCGACCTGGCGCACAAATACGGCGCCCTGCTCCTGCTCGACACGGTGACCTCGCTGGGAAACATCCCGCTGAAGATCGACGCGTGGAACGTCGACGCAGCCTACTCCGCCAGCCAGAAGGGACTCGGCGCGCCGTCCGGGCTGGCTCCCATTACCATGGGTCCGCGCGCGAAATCCAAAATCGAAAATCGCCGGGCGCCGGTCGCATCTTTCTACCTGGAATTGAAAGCCTATTCCAATTACTGGACCGGCGCGCACGCCTACCACCACACAGCCTCTGCCAACCTGCACTATGCCCTGGCCGAGGGGCTGCGTGTGATCGTCGAGGAGGGACTGGACGATACGTTCGCACGTCTGCGCGGCAACTCTGAGATGCTTTGGGCCGGATTGGAGGAGATGGACATGCCTCCTTTCATCCCACTCGAGTACCGTCTCCCGCCGCTGACCACCGCGCAGGTCCCGGCCGGGGTCGATCCGCACCAGATCCGGGCGCGGCTGCTGAACGAATACAACATCGAGATCGCGGCAGGCTTTGGCACCCTCAAAGACAAGGTCTGGCGCATCGGCCTGATGGGCTATTCCAGCCGCAGAGAGAACGTCACGCTGCTGTTGGGAGCACTGCGAGAACTACTCGACTAACTTCTCACCATTGAAACTCCAGGAACAGGATAAAGAAAAACTCAGTGTCTCTGTGTCTCAGTGGTTAGCTTTAGGAGTACCATGGCAACTTCAACTCAATCAGCCACGAACAAATACTGGTCGTATGCGCTATGGCTGGCGTTCTTCACCATCTTTTACAACCTCGCCGAAGGACTGATCTCCATCTTCTTTGGCATCTCGGACGAAGCCCTCACCCTCTTCGGCTTCGGCGTCGACTCGTTCATCGAGGTCATGTCGGGGATCGGCATCCTGGCCATGGTCCTGCGCATCCGGCAGCATCCCGAGACGCCGCGCTCGCAGTTCGAACGGACGGCCCTGCGCGTGACCGGCACATCCTTTTATCTGCTCGCGGCCGGGCTGGCGGTCACCGCAGTCTACAATCTCTTCATCGCCCACAAACCCGAAACAACGCTGCCCGGGCTGGTCATCTCAGTGATCTCCATCGCGGTGATGTGGGCCCTGGTGCTCGGCAAGCGCAAGGTGGGGCGCACGCTCGACTCCGCCCCGATCCTGGCCGACGCCAACTGCACAATGGTCTGCATCTACATGTCGGTCGTCCTGCTGATCTCCAGCCTGGTCTACGAACTGACCGGTTTCGGCTTTATCGATTCCATCGGCGCCCTGGGATTAATCTATTTTTCCTACAACGAAGGTCGGGAATCCTTCGAAAAAGCGGCGGGAATGGAGGATTGCTGCGGCGAAGAGG
>JBAVVF010000644.1:0-4482 GCA_049697155.1 Anaerolineales bacterium | reverse complement strand
ATCATCGGCGCGCTGGCTTTGTTTTTGACCTCGGTTTTGTTTCTGTACGGTTTTATCCGTGCCAGGAAGTCACTCGAGAAAACCTGGGTTTCCGTAATCAAGCAGCTCATCTATCTTGGACTGGCTCTATTGTTTTTCTTTGGGGCGGGTGAGGAGATCAGCTGGGGACAGAGAATTCTGGGTTTTGAAACGCCCGAAACCCTGGCCCAGGTCAACAAGCAGGACGAGCTCAACCTGCACAACCTGTCTGTTTTGGAGAACAGCGAGTTCTTTACCGCCGACCGCTTGTTCGATGCATTCTGGTTTTTGTTTGCCGTGTTTACGCCCGCAGTTGCCTGGGCTGCACCATCTTTTAAGCGGTTGGCCGGCAAATTTATTCCAATTGTTTATTGGGGAATAGGCTTGTTATTTCTATACAACTATTTCTGGGCAAAAGCCGCAAAAATCATTTATAGAACTGCGTATACCTATGACAGAATTTTGCTGGCGCAGGCAATTCAGGAAATCAAGGAAAGCAACTATGCGGTCATATTCATCCTGGTTGGGCTGTTCGCAGTCTGGGATCTAAATAGGTCATAATTGTTCGTAAAGCACCTATGTTTATCGGCCTGAGGAATTATTTAGTAAATGAAACTTCGTTCGGTGGAAACAAGCAGGGAGCTTGAGAGAAAATTTGCAGCTTGTCAATTGGACAGGCCCATGCGTATGGAACGTTACGACGCGGGTGACCTGCTTGACTATGAAGTGCTGTCAACTTCCGTCCGGGATCAGTCTGCGCGGGTGTCGCTGTCTGTCGAGCGGTTTGTTGGGGGCGGGTTTGCCGGACAAGTTTATAAAGTAAAAGTCCTGGCCCTTGATGGGGGACCGACCTCGCTTGCGGTCAATCAAACCTATGCTTTGAAAATTTTCATACCTCCTTCCGGGTCGGCATGGTTCTTCAGAAACCTTCTGTACGGGATCGGGTTTCAGGGACCCTTTCAACTGCAGATCAACCCTGCCGCGGCGCGTGCCGGCACTGATCGCGGCAGGCTTTCTGGGTGGTATTCTGGTCAACATTGGGAGTGGAGGCGCGTCTTCTGCTCAAAGGCTGATGCTGGCTGTGGCCAGTGGCATTGGCATCGGCCTTTTCATTGCTGTGATTTCCCTTGCTTTGAATGTTGATATGATCAACGCGCCCATCACTGCCCTGTCCAACTCGATGTGGCGTTCGTTTATTGTCGGGACGCTTTGCACAGCCGGCGCGGTTGTGACGGAATTCAAGATGTGACCGCCGCCGTGGGTTATTTCAGATGGAGATTCTTTGAAAATGAAACAATATAGATCTCACGCAGTTTTTTTGATCCTTGCCACTCTATTTCTGGGCCTTATTTACCTGCCTCTCCTGGCAAATGAACGTATCCTCAACTTGTTTGCAAGAGAGGATGGAATCTTTGAAAATCTGACGGCTCTTTATCTGCTCATTACCTCCTTTTTATTCGCAGCTGTTTTTTTTCGATTTCGAAAGTCATCCTGGCTGTTGAGATTGTCATATGCAGGCCTGGCGCTGCTTTTTTTTCTGGGTGCAGGCGAGGAAGTCAGCTGGGGCGAGCGTGTTTTCGACTGGGATGACCACAATTATATTAAAGGGATAAATGTCCAGGGAGAATTAACGATTCATAACCTGAAGTATTTTCAGGGTGAAGAAGCCATTCTCCCTGTCAGTCCTTCACAGTTATTTATTGTTTTTGCCTTTGTCTTTGCAGTGATTATTCCGCTGGTCTGCAAGCTCTCCCCGAGGATTGAAGGATTTTTGGCGTCCCGTTTCCCGGTCATGCCGCTGCATCTCGGGGTACTGGTTGTAATCACCTACATTTTCCAGAAAGCTATGCTTAGATTACTGCCTCTGTTTCCAGCACTTTATCAACACCCCAGCATGCCCATCCCACAGGGAGTACATGAGATACGCGAACACGGATATACCTTTGCCTTGCTGGTCTCGACCGTTTTCTATTTTTTGAGCATGGAGTCTGCCAAAAAGGCTGAGGACGGCCGGGTGGCCCAGGCCGCTCCGGCCAGCTCAATACTGGCAGTCAGCTTGGATAACGAAAAAGCAAAATAGAATCAGGAAGGCACAAGCCCAGGTCCATTTTGCAGCGACTTCCGGATGGTTGTGCGCTGAAACAGGTTTTGGCGAGGCCGATATAAGGCCCGAATAAGACCAATTCCAAGAGAAAGCGGATGATAGGATTACATGTAGTGACATGAATGGTAAAAAGAGCTATTTCTGGTTGATTACAACCATTGCTTTCGTACTTTTCTTATTCGTTTCGCGTACAGCGCAGCCAGCCGACCAGGTTATGGGTGATAATACTCGGACTCCCTCCGTCGATTCATTACCGCTTTCGGCGACTGCGTCTGCAGTGAATGATGTCTCCTGTGAGCGCCCCTACCGGGACTCATCCATTTGGAACATTGCAATCGATTGGTCAGTTGCCAAAGTTCACCCAATGAGTGAGCAAATGATGGGCGTTTTTTTTGAAAATGATGACTGGATTGGATCGGACACATCCCAATATGCACCGAATGTATATTTTGTGTCGAACGAGACGCCGCTCGTGGCCGTGAAATTGAGGAAGAATCGTTTTCGAGATGCCTTTAATGATGCAGGTCTCAGATATGGCGAGCCGGCCGGAGTTGTGCCGCTGCCGCTGCCTTTTGATGCCCGTCCTGCGGTTGGAACAGATGGGCAATTGGTGGTGGTTAATATCGATACGGGAGAAGAATGGGGATTGAATGAAGGCTATATCGATAGTGATGGAAATTGGTTTGCCGGTGGCATCTATCGATATGGTATCGAGAATTCGGGAATCCCCCCGGAAGGTTTCGGTCAACGCGGGGCAGGGATAGGTCAACTGGCAGGGATTGTGCGGCGCTGCGAGGTAGATCGCGGCCGCATCGACCACGCGGTCACGATTGCCTATGACTATCCCTGTGCCGCTGAAGTGTGCCAGCAAAATGGCTGGCCGGCGGTCATCCCTCCGTTCCTGAAAACGGACGGAAAAGGCCAGTCGCAGTTCGACATCCCCGAGGGCGCTCGCCTGGCCATCCGCCCGGAAATTTCCCGGCAGGAGATTACAGAAGCCTGTGCAGGCATAAAAGGATGCGTGATATGGACATTGAATATGCAGGAGTACGGCGGTTTTATCGTGGATAACAGCGGTCACCCCAAAACGTACGCGGAAGGGAACGCCACAGCCCACTGGACTGCGTCGGTCTGGACCGAGGATATGCTCAGGAACATCCCGGCGGACTGGTATGTCGTGATCGATTGGAATGCTCCCTCCACAAAGGTGCGGTAGATGAATCACAAAGATCTGCTCTCGCAATTACGTGATCGGGCCGATTCGTTTTATGATATGGCACTTCACAGAACCTATTTTCGAGTTTTTGGCCATCCGGTCACTCAGCGATTTGCCATTGTCGGCAATGCGCGAACCGGGTCGAACTACCTCCTGGACGGACTCAAAAGTTCGCCAGCCATACGGATGTATCACGAGATCTTTGCCGATCACAATCGGCGGACGGGGCAGGACTTCGACAGGATCCTTTCAACCGTCTTCCAGTATGAAAGCCGATCCATCCAGATGGTGGGGTTCAAGGTCTTTTACAACCACCTCAGCGAAGAGGAGTGGCAGAGATTGCAAGCCTGCCGCGACCTCAGGATCATCCACCTGACGAGACGGAACCGCCTGCGAACGGTCATTTCACTGGAGATTGCCTTCAAGACCGGACAATGGACGCAGTCCGCCCGGGCCGGCGGACCGAAGGAAAAACAAGTTGTGCTCGAGCCCGCGAAACTACTGAAAAGGCTTGAGCAGATCGAGTCGGGCGAAGCTGCCGCGCGGTCCCGTTTTTGCGACCGGCCGATTCTGGAAATCGTTTATGAAGAGCTGGTACGATCGCCCCATGAAGTGTTTGCCTCCGTCGGCACGTATCTGGGAGTGGATGGGATCGATCCGGCCCGGATCCGGCTGAAGCGGCAGAATCCGGAGGGGCTGTGGCAGTTGATCGTAAACTATGATGAGGTTGCAGCCGCGTTAAGCAACACCAGGTTTGCAGAATATCTGGATCAATGATTTCACGTGCGCGGCATAAGGCTGCAATAACAATTTCTGAAAAGAGCAAAACATGAATATCACCAAAAGCGATTTTTACTACGTGTTGCTGAGCATAGTCACTGCGGCTATTGGGGTGGTCGCGATCAGTAATACGAATACCCGGGTTGGGCTGTATGGGTTGCTGGGTCTGTTGGCCATTGCAGTGGTCATGGCCATCATCATCAAACCCAGCCTGGGCGCAACAATCCTGGTCTTCGCGATCTATACAAATATTTCTGATCTGCTTACGAAACAGGGTTATCCGGGCATCATAAAACCGCTGGTGGTC
Organism: Anaerolineales bacterium; assembly: GCA_049697155.1. Taxonomy (GTDB): domain Bacteria; phylum Chloroflexota; class Anaerolineae; order Anaerolineales; family Villigracilaceae; genus Defluviilinea. The sequence continues at coordinate 57 of JBAVVF010000644.1, read as the reverse complement.
ATCGTCGCTTTTGCCCTTTTGATCCGTTACCTGTATGCCGGGCAGATACCGGTATGG
>JBAVVF010000643.1:0-3994 GCA_049697155.1 Anaerolineales bacterium | reverse complement strand
ATATTTGGCTACCTGCCGCCTCTTAGCAACCCACCCTCCAAGCTTCCCATGCTGACTCTGCTCAAACAGGCGCGGGCCTTCGGCGTCGGGATGGTGCTGGCAACTCAAAACCCCGTTGATCTTGATTACAAGGCGCTCTCCAACATTGGAACATGGTTCATTGGTCGCCTCCAAACAGAACGCGATAAGGCCCGCCTTCTTGACGGGCTCGAAAGCGCTACGGCAGGGGCCCAATTCAACCGGACCCAAATTGAGAAGATTCTCTCGAGCCTCGGAAACCGCGTCTTTCTGATGAACAATACACATGAAGATGCGCCGGAACTCATGCAGACACGCTGGGCACTTTCGTATCTGAGAGGTCCGCTGACACGCGATCAGATCAAAGTCCTGATGGATCCGCTGCGCGGCGAAACTTCCACCGCGCAGCCCACGCCCGCTCCCGGCACCTCAACTGGCGCGGTCGCTGCGACCACTTCCGTTTCCCCAGCTGTTCCAGCGGGCCAGCCCTCGATGCCACCCGGCATTGCGGCCTTCTTCCTCCCAACCCGTGGAAGCACATCCGGAGGGAGCAAACTTGTCTACCAGCCCAGGATCGTGGGCGCGGCAAAGATCAATTTTGCGGACTCCAAGACAAAAGTCAACACATCCCAAAACAAGGTCTTTCTCGCACCTGTCACGGATGATGCCATTCCCCTGACATGGGACAATGCCGAGGCGATCGACATACCCGCCACCGACCTGGAAAAATCAGCGCAGGGGGATGCCCAATATGTTGACCTGCCGTCGGCGGCCAGTAAGGCAAAGAATTACGCATCCTGGACCAAGGATTTCGGCAACTGGCTTTATGGCTCACAGGTAATTAATTTACTCCAATGTACAAGCCTAAAGGAAGTCTCCCAGCCCGGCGAAGATGAGCGCGACTTTCGCATCCGAATGGGACAAAGTGCCCGTGAAAAGCGTGACGAGATGGTGGAGGCTCTGCGCAAAAAATACACGCCCAAGATCAGCACATTGCAGGAACGTCTTCGCAAGGCACAGGCCGCCGCAGAAAAGCAACAGGAACAGGCCCGGCAGGCAAAACTTCAGACTGCACTTTCCTTCGGTTCCACCCTGCTCGGAGCGTTCACAGGGCGGAAATCTGTCAGCAGCACGATTAGCAGAGCAACCGGCGCAGCTCGCCGAGCGGGACGCGCGCTCGAAGAAAGCGGTGATGTCTCTCGAGCCAACGACACAATCGAGTCGGTCCAACAGCAATTGGCTGACCTGCAGGCACAGTTCGATTCAGAATCTGCCGCGCTGGGTGAAAAAGTTGACCCGTTGACAGAGGTGCTTGAAACCATCTCCGTCAAGCCCAAGAAAGCCGATATCATCGTTCAACTGGTCTCTCTGGTCTGGGCGCCTTACTGGCAGGATGAACAGGGCAACCTGACTCCGGCCTGGTAATTCCAGCCAACAAAAAGAAGCGGCTCAGAGCCGCTTCTTTTTGTTTCACACAATGTCCCGAACGTTCAAGTGGCACATTAGGACTTCCGGGAAATCCATCAGGATGTTTTGTGTTCAGTTACTGACAGGGAAATAGCGCCGGATCGGGGTCGGCGGCCATGCTCCAGACCCGCTCGAATTCCTGCAGGTACAGGCGCGCGATCTCCGGGTTGTCGATGATGATGACGTTCTCGTCATTGCTTACTTCGGCATTGGTGGAATAGTTCAGCGAACCGGTGATCACGTAGCGCTCATCCACCACGATCACCTTGTGGTGCATGAAACTGCCGTTTCCATCGGTCCGGACCGGCACCTGGGCGCAGAACAGCGTATCGAGTTCGGCAGCATCCGTCTCACTACCTACCCTCTCAAATACGCCGGCCACACCCACACCGCTTTGTGAGCGCTTGACCATCGCATCTGCCAGAGGATAATCGGTAAAACTGAAAGCCAGGAAACGGATACTTGTCGTGGCGGAACCGACCATGGGAATGATCGCCTGCTCGAGGGCCGGATCTTCGGAGGTGAAAATCACCGCGATCCCCGAGTTATCGATCATGATGGCCTGGCTGCCAAGCTGTGAAGTCGAGGTCGGCCCGAACTCGCCGTTCCACATTTCCTGGAATTCCCGCTCGTAAATGGCTGCCAGCTCCGGTGAATGGATCACGATCGTATTGTTGTCCTGTTTGAAGATGCTATTCTCGGTGATATTCGTCGAGCCGGTCCAGACGATCTGACCGTCGAAGATCCAGAACTTGTTGTGCATCAGCGCCGAACGGTCATCCGAACGGACTTCGATGCCGGCCTTCTGCAGCATGGCAAATTGACCGCGCTCCGGCTCCTCATCCGCCTCCAGCCCGCTTTCGTCATCGGTCACCCAGAGCACGTCCACGCCGCGCTGTTTGGCCGCAATCAGTGCCTCGGCGACAGGTGTCAGATTGAACTCGAAGGACGCAATGTGAATGCTGGTCTGGGCGGCATTGATCTTCTCGATCAGCCGGCCCTCCAGCGAGCTTTGCCAGTCGGCAGGATTATTTATATTGACAGGATCCGTAAAATAAACTTCCCACCATGCTCCACCGGCATTGACGGCGGTCGGAACGGCCGGCGTGGCAGGCTGGGGTGGGGCAGGAGTCAAAATGTCACCCAAATCCTTGCCTTGCGATGTATAGAAAATTCCCAGTACAAAAAGTATGATAAGTGTCAACAAAGTAGTGGCTGCGCCAGACCTTGAAATTCCGCGTCTCCGGGGCATTTATATCTCCTTAATCATCAACCTTGTGAAGGTTTGAATCAAGCCTTCGCAAGGCCTCCTTCATCAGGTTCTTCGAGCAATTGCCTTAACTTCAATATGAGTTGATGAGGAGTATTCCTTCGATCGTCCACCTGGCTCAGTGCTTCATCCATTTTCGCGGCGGAGGGCAGACGTGCATCCTCGCCAAAGATGACCCGCAGATGGCCGATCAGCTTTTCCCTCAACTGCACGCGGCTGGCCGGGTCGGCATATTTGCCGGCCGCCCAGTTCCCGATCGAACGCATCGATTGGCGGATCGCTTTCAGACGCGGCAGGATCGCCAGGTCTGCGGCGAAGTCATCCAGTTCCATCGTTTTGCTTACGAGTGTTTTCGCGGTGGTAATCCCCCAGTCGAGCATTTCAGTAGCGGCTTCGGTTTCAAGCATCTCCAGGAGAGCCTCATTACCCATCATTTCTTCGGTGATCCGTTGAATGCGAGTGTTGACGTCAGCCATGTTTAAAGTATAGCCGATTTATTCCTGGAGCGCGACAAAATCTTTCGGATTGCCAAGCGGGAACCGGAGCGCGGCCGGGTCGATCCGCTTGATCATGCCCAGCAGGACTTCTCCGCTGCCCGCCTCGACAAAGGCCTGGATCCCGTTCGCAAGCATCAACTGCACCGATTCGGTCCAGCGCACGCGCGACTGCATCTGGGCTTTGATATCGGCGCGCAGCTCCTCGGCCGTCAGCATGGGTTTGGCATGCACATTCCCAACCACGGGAATCTCCGGCTTTCCGATCGCGCAGGACTCCACAGCCTGATTCCATTCAGCCTGGATCGAATCCATCAGCGGGGAATGGGCGGCAATGCTCACCTGCAAAGCCAGCGCCCGTTTTGCACCGGCAGCCTTTGCCCCGGCCATGGCGCGTTCCAGGGCGGATTTGTGACCCGAGATCACGACCTGCCCGGGACAGTTATCGTTTGCGACCTGCACGATCTCTCCGGCAGTGCTGGCCTCTGCACAGACCCTGTCCAGCGTGGGAATATCCACGCCTAGGATGGCCGCCATCCCGCCGGGATTAAGATCCCCGGCCCGCTTCATCAGCTCGCCGCGCCGGCGGACGAGCCTCAACCCATCGGAAAAAGATAACGCGCCCGCGGCGGTCAGAGCCGACAGCTCGCCAAGGGAATGCCCGGCCACAGTGGCCTGCCGAAAGTCGCGGTCGTGCAGCGTGAAGGTCCGCCAGGCAACCACGGAATGGACATACAGCGCGGGC